>NZ_CDRRQU010000008.1:0-67542 GCF_977044495.1 Cetobacterium sp.
GTACAAGCTCTTTAGCTTGGGTATTGTAGGTTACAGATTTTTTCTCTGTCTCATACAATTCTTTTCTCTGAGCTAAGAATCTGTTATACACAAGTCTAGTGCAACCAAAAGTTTGATTAATTGTATTGGTTTGAGTTTCATTAGGATAGATTCTATATTTAAAAGCTAAGTTATACGTCTTCATAGTTTTCACCTCCTTAAACTTAAAATTTATGTGGTCTGATTATACCATATTTTAGAAAAAACAATAGAAACTATTAAGCTATATATTCGATTAAAGGAACTAAAAGATTGCCCTGATTCATCCTCTCCCTAATAGAGGAAGAGGTTTTCTCAGGGTGTTTTGATAAAAGAAAAAGGGAGTGAATAGAGATGTTAAATGTTATACTAGACATTTTAAAAGTTCCAGCTATTTTAGTTGGTTTAATATCATTAATCGGTTTATTGCTACAGAAAAAAAGTGCTTCAGACACGATTAAGGGAACTATTAAAACTATACTAGGGTTTATTATTATCGGTGGTGGAGCTGGTATTTTAGTTGGGGCTTTAGTTCCATTTGGTCAACTATTTGAAGTTGGTTTCAATGTTCAAGGGATTGTCCCTAATAACGAAGCTATCGTAGGAATGGCTTTGAAAGAGTACGGTACTGCAACAGCTCTTATTATGGCTTTTGGTATGTTAGCAAATATCCTAATTGCTAAATTTACACCTTTAAAATATATTTTCTTAACTGGACACCACACTTTTTATATGGCTTGTATGATTGCTGTTATTCTTGCCGTTGGTGGATTGACTGGAACTACTTTAATCGGGGTCGGAGCTTTAGTTCTTGGATTTATCATGGCATTTTTCCCAGCTATTGCACAACCTGTTATGAGAAAAATTGTGGGCTCTGATGATGTAGCATTTGGGCATTTCGGTACAGTTGGTTATCTTTTATCAGCATGGGTCGGATCTCTTGTTGGAAAGCACTCTAAATCTACTGAGGAGATGACTCTTCCTAAGAACTTAAGTTTCTTAAGAGATAGCTCTATCTCAATCTCTTTAACTATGAGTATTCTATACATTATAGTCGCCGTTGCCGCTGGTCCTCAATATGTTGAGCAAAATTTGAGTGGCGGACAAAATTATATTGTCTTTGCTATCGTTCAAGCCATCACTTTTGCTGCTGGAGTATACGTTATTCTTCAAGGGGTTAGATTACTTCTTGCGGAAATTGTGCCTGCATTCACTGGTATTTCTCAAAAGTTAGTACCTAACGCTAAACCTGCTCTAGATTGTCCTATTGTATTCCCTTACGCACCAAACGCTGTTTTAATTGGATTCCTTAGCAGTTTTGCCGGTGGTATTGTCGGTCTTTTAATCCTAGGACAACTTAAAATGATATTAATTTTACCGGGTGTTGTACCTCATTTCTTCTGTGGAGCTACTGCTGGAGTTTTTGGAAATGCAACTGGTGGTAGAAAAGGAGCAACCCTTGGAGCCTTTGCTCATGGTCTTTTAATTACATTCCTACCTGTAGCTCTACTTCCAATTTTAGGAAGTTTAGGATTTGCTAACACAACTTTTTCTGATGCAGATTTTGGAGTTGTAGGAATTATTTTAGGATATATTGTAGGTTATTTCTAAATTTCACAGAACTATATTATGGATACCTATAGGGTATCCATAAATTTTTACAAGATATTTTCATTAGGAGGTTTTTATGAGTGATATTATTCAAATGGAAAAGTTTGCTAAAAATATTCGAAAAGAGACACTAAAAATGCTTTTAAATAGAGGTTTTGGGCACATTGGTGGCGCTATGTCCATTGTAGAAACTCTAGCAGTTCTCTATTCAAATATGAAAATCAATCCAAAGGACCCTAAAAACTTAGATAGAGATTTTTTAGTTTTATCCAAGGGGCACGCCGGACCCAGCCTTTATGCTACACTTGCATTAAAAGGATTTTTTCCACTGGAAACTCTGATGACACTAAATGACAATGGAACTACCCTTCCCAGTCATCCCGATAGAAATTTGACTCCGGGAATTGATATGACAACTGGTTCTTTGGGACAGGGTATCTCTGCTGCTGTTGGAATTGCCTTAGGTCTTTTAAGAGACGGTAGTGAAAGACAGGTCTATTGTATTGTTGGGGATGGAGAACTAAATGAGGGACAATGTTGGGAAGCTATTCAATTTGCTGCCAACTTTAAATTAACTAACTTCACTCTTCTAGTAGATAACAATAAAAAACAATTAGACGGAACAACTGATGAAATCTGTGAAACTTTTAGTATCTTAGAAAAACTTAGAAGTTTTGGATTTCACTCTATGCAAGTTAAAGGTAACTCTGTTGGAGAGATTGAAACAGCTTTAAAAAGCAATAACTTTGGGAAACCTAAAGCTATTGTCTTAGATACTATCAAAGGGCAAGGTGTTAAATACTTTGAGGATTTAAAAGCAAATCACCACGTCAGATTCAATGATGAGATGAAGGGAGTTCTTCTTTGGGAGATTCAAAACTTTGAAAATAGTGATAAGGAGGCTGACAATGAGTAATCTTATATTAGAAATTACAGAGATGAGAAAAGCATACAGTGAAACACTAAAAGAACTTATTAAAGAGGATAAAAATGTCTATGTTTTAGAAGCTGATCTTTCTGAGGCTATTACTACAACATCCATTGGAGTCGATTACCCGAAAAATTTTGTCAATTGTGGAATTATGGAAGCTAACATGGTCGGAGCTGCAAGTGGGCTATCTCTTCTTGGAAAAATCCCTTTTATTCATACATTTAGTCCTTTTGCCACTAGGAGGTGTTATGACCAAATATTCTTATCTGGAGCTTATGCTAAAACAAATATAAAAATATTGGGGTCAGACACTGGAATTACATCACAGCACAACGGTGGAACTCATACGTCCTTTGAAGATGTAGCTCTTATGAGAGAGATTCCTGGAGCCACAGTTATCACTGCTACAGACTCCACTATGTTAAAATACCTTATCCGTGAAATAAAAGATATCTACGGAATTCATTACATAACAACAATTAGAAAAAATGCTTATAAAATATATGATGAAAATGAAAAGTTTGAAATTGGAAAAGGAAAAGTTCTAAAAGATGGTAAAGACTTTACGATAATATCTAATGGAATAATGGTTGCGGAAGCACTAGAAGCTGCTGAAGAACTTGAAAAGCAAGGAGTTAGCGTCGCTGTTATCGATATGTTTACTATAAAACCTATAGACAAAGATTTAATTATTGAATACGCCAAAAAAACAGGGAAAATTATAACAGCTGAAAACCATAATGTCACTGGTGGTCTTGGAAGTGCTGTTGCTGAAGTTCTTGTAGAACACTACCCAATACCTATGAGAAAGGTAGGCATTGAAGATAGGTTTGGACAAGTTGGAACGCAAGAGTTTCTACAGAAAGAGTATGGTTTGACAGCTGAAAAAATTATAGAGAAGGCAAGTGAGCTTGCTTTAGGAGGAAAACTATGAAAATTTTTATCGATACTGCTAATGTAAATGAGATTAGAGAAGCTGCAAAAATGGGGTGTATCTCCGGAGTTACCACAAATCCGTCATTAATTGCCAAGGAGGGAAGAGATTTCAAAGAGGTTGTAAGTGAAATATGTGATATTGTGGATGGTCCTATCAGTGCCGAGGTCATCTCTTTAAAAGCTGATGAGATGATTGCTGAAGCTTTAGAACTTGCAAAAATTCATAGCAATATAGTTATAAAACTTCCTATTACAAGAGATGGTTTGGAGGCTTGTCGACATCTTACAAATAGAGGAATTAAGACAAATGTGACTCTTATTTTTACCGCTAACCAAGCCCTTTTAGCTGCAAGAGCTGGAGCTACTTATGTTAGCCCTTTTCTTGGAAGACTTGATGACACTGGAGTAAATGGTATTGAACTAATAAAAGAGATTGCTGAAATTTTTAAAACTCATAATATCGGTAGTGAAATTATAGCTGCTAGCATTAGAAATACTTATCACTCTAAAGAAGCTGCTAAGGCTGGGGCCCACATTGGTACAATCCCATATCCTGTACTTTGTAAAATGTTAGAGCATCCACTTACAGATGCTGGAATTGCTAAGTTTTTAGCCGATTGGAATAGATAACTTAAAAAGCTATCTCACATAAATTTATGTGAGATAGCTTTTTTACAATCCTAATTTACTTTTTAAACTACTTTCTAAAATAGCTGAAACATTTATTTTATTTTTTTTTGCTAAATCATTAAGCCATTTTGGTAAAGTTACATTTCTTCTAACACATTTATTATTTTCATCATCTCTAATAGGAGTCATGAAAACTTCAACTAATTGAACAAACTCCATTGAATCTACCTTTATACTCTGAGGCTTACTAGCATTAGGAATTTCTTGTTCTCTAGATTCTAAAGAATATAAATACAAGCCTAAACAATCTTTAGCCATAAATAAAGCTTCTTCTAAGCTATCTCCACATGTAAATGCTCCAGGTAAATCTGGAAAAGAAACATTAAACCCTTCTTCTTCTTGTTTAAAAATTGCGGGATAAATATATCTATCTTTTTTCATTTTCATCACCTCTAAATTATATTAATATATAAAGTTAGCGGGATTATTTTAATCCCGCAGCCTTCAAGATAGAAAGATATGTACCTTTTTTCATATCTTTTCTTGGATGAGGAACTATTACAGTTACGCTTCCTTTGTAAAAAATATGATGTGAACCGTTAATTCTATCTAAAATCCAACCATTACCTTTCAATAGTTGAATGAGGTCTTTTGAATTGTATGACATGTCTATTCACCTCACATTTATTATACACATTAAAAATGTGTATGTCAAATATAATATAAAATGTTAGAGTATCCACTTACAAATGCTGAAATTGCTAAGTTTTTAACAGATTGGAATAGATAGTTTAAAATATTGTATAAAAGAGCTAGGGAATAACTTAGCTCTTTTTTACTTTATTATCAACTTTATTTGATTTTTTTCTGTTTTAGAATTATATATGTATATTGTATTATACGATATCATAATATAGGAGGAGAATATATGAAAACTGAAAAAGATTTTATTTATTCTATAGAGTGGAGTGAGAATGGGGCTATTATTTTAGATCAAACTAAGCTTCCAACAGAAACAGTGTTTTTAACAGTAACTGATGAAAAACAGATGCATCACTATATAAAAACTTTAACAATTAGAGGAGCTGGTGCTTTAAGTATTGGTGGAGCTTATGGTGTTTACTTAGGAGTTTGGAAATCAGAAGAAACAGATTCTAAAAAATTTGTAGATAAAGTTCTTGAAATTTGTAACTATATGGATACAGCTAGACCTACAGCTGTTAAACTATTTGTAATGGTTAATAAAATTAGAAAATGCGCTTTAAAAAATGCTCATCTTTCTGTTCCCGAGATAAAAACAGCTATTTTAAATAGATGTCATGAGATTAGGCAAGAAAATATAGATGACTGTGCTAAGGTTGGAGAGTTTGCCTTATCTCTTCTAACAGATGGAATGACTGTTTTAACTCACTGTAATGCAGGAAGCTACGCTACTGTTATCAGAGGGTCTGCATTAGCTCCATTTTACCTTGCTAAAGAAAGAGGGATGAATATTAAAGCTTTTGTGGATGAAACAAGACCACTTTTACAGGGATCTAGATTAACTGCTCATGAACTTCAAAAAGCTGGAGTAGATGTAACTTTAATCTGTGATAATATGGCTGCTTACTGTATGCAGCAAGGTCTTATTGATGCTGTAGTTGTATCAAGTGATAGAATTACTGCTAATGGTGATACAATCAATAAAATCGGAACTTATAATGTCGCTGTTTTAGCTAGATATCATAACATTCCATTTTATGTAGCCTCAACTTTTGCAAGTGTAGATTTCTCTATGGAAAAAGGTAGTGATGTACCTATTGAGCTTAGACCTGATGAAGAGATTACAGAAGGATTTGGAAAGCGAACGGCTCCATATGGTATAAAAGTTTACAACCCTTGTTTTGATGTTACTCCTAATGAATTAATTACAGCTATTATTTGTGAAAAAGGAATTGCTAGACCAAATTATAAAGAAAGTTTAGCTAAAATGAAAGGGGAGGAGTAAATCTATGACATCTTATGAGATTTTAAATGAAAATTCTGCACTTATATACTCTGTTGAAACTTTAAATTTTTTTAAAGATAAAAATCATCTAACTTGTAAGGAGATTGGAGATGGTAACCTAAACAATGTCTTTAGAATAGTTGACTCTAACTCTGGTAAATCTCTAATTTTAAAGCAATCTCTTCCGTATGCTAGAACATCTATAGAAATGAAATTAGACCCTAGAAGAGGAGAGATTGAGGCTATGGGACTTATAACACAAGGTGCTCTTTCTCCTAATATGGTACCTATTGTCTATAACTACGATCCTTCAAAATACATTATAGCTATGGAAGATTTAACAGGACATGAAATTCTTAGAACTGCCATGATAAATGGCATTGTATTTCCAACTTTAGGGAAAGATGCAGCTAACTTCTTTGCCAATACTCTTCTTAGAACTAGCGATATTGTCCTTGATAGTAAAACTAAAAAAGATGAAGTGTTAAAGTTTATCAATAAGGATCTTTGTGATTTAACAGAACATCTAATTTTAACTAACTCAGCATTTTTAGCTTCTAGAAATAGAATTGATAATCACCTTTTAGACTTTGTTAAAGAAAATGTTTTCGATGACAAAAATGTAGCTTTTGAAGTAGCCAAGTTAAAGCACAATTTTATGTGTAATGCACAAGCTCTTCTTCATGGAGACGCTCATATAGGAAGTATTTTCGTCAAAGAAAATAGTCTAAAATTCATTGATACAGAGTTTTCATTCTATGGTCCTATGGGATTTGATGTTGGTATGTTTTTAGCTAATCTATTTATGAATGCTTGTTACCACAAAGCTCTTGGAAATATACAATATAAAAACTATGTTTTAAATCAAATTGAGAGCTTTATAGATAACTTTAAAAAAGAGTTCATTGAAGTTTGGGACAAATATGCCACTGAACATTTTGCTAAAACTAATGAGGAGTTTAAATTCTGGTATTTAAATAGTATTTTAAAAGATACTGCAGGGTATTGTGCTTGTGAAATGATAAGAAGAACAACTGGTTCATCTCATGTTAAAGAGATGGATGATTACAATGATAAAGATATTCAAAAGAAAGCTCAAATGAAGAATATAACTTTAGCATTACAAATATTATTCAACCAAGAAAAATTCAAATGTGGAAAAGATTACAGAGAACTTTTTTAAAGGAGAAAAAACTATGCTTTTAGAAAGAGAAAGAGAAGAACTTATTGTTTATGGTAAAAAAATGATTACAGAAAATTTAACTAAGGGTACTGGTGGAAACTTAAGTATCTTTAATAGAGAAAAGAATTTAATGGCTATCACTCCTAGTGGTGTTGGTTATTTTGATATAACACCAGAGGATATTGTTATTATTGATGTGACTACTGGAAAAATTGTAGATGGACATAGAGTTCCTTCAAGTGAATGTGATATGCATAGAATTTTCTATAAATATCGAGATGATATTGATGCTGTTGTTCATACCCACAGTACTTTTTCTACAACAATCTCATGTCTTAATATAAATCTTCCTCCTATTCACTACATTTTAGCTACTGCTGGGGTTGATATTAGGTGTACTGAATATGCAACTTATGGAACTGTAAGACTAGCTAAAAACGCCTTTGAAGCCATGAAAAGTAGAAATGCTGCACTTCTTGCTAACCATGGGTTAATTACTGGAGGTAAAACTTTAAAAGAAGCTTTCTCTATCGCTTTAGATGTTGAGTTTTGCTCTGAACTTTTCTGTAGAGCTAAATCTATGGGTGAACCTATTTCGCTGTCTGTTGAAGAAATGACCTCTATGATAGAGAGATTTAAAAATTATGGAAAAAGAATCGAAGAACACGAAGAGATTTAAACATAAAAATAGGGACAGTTTAACTTTAAAGTTCTGTCCCTTCTATTAATATAAATCCCTTTATTTTATTAACCCCATTAATTTTGGTAGTGCTGTTGAAAGCTGAGGTATATAAACTACCAGTAGTAATACTGCTATAATGACTGCATAGTACTTTACCATCTCTCTCATAACATCTTCCATTTTAAGTTTGGCAACTTTTACTCCCACAAATAATGTATTTCCAACTGGTGGTGTGATATTTCCAATACATAAGTTAAATACTATGATGATTCCGAATTGAACTGGAGTCATTCCAAAAGTCTTAACTATTGGTAGGAATATTGGTGTAAATATAAGTATCGCTGGTGTGACATCCATGAATGTTCCAATGAATAATAAAAGTACGTTCATCAATAAAAGAATTAGATATTTATTCTCAGAGATTCCTAATATCAGATTAGAAATAGCCTGAGGCACACCTGTGAAAGCCATTACCCATGACATAATTGTTGAAACTCCAATCAGAAAAACAATTATTCCTGTCATCTTTGCACTCTCTTCAAATATTTTAACTAACTGCTTCACTGTTATACTTCTATAGAAAAACATAGATAATAATAAGCTGTAAACTACCGCCACAATCGATCCCTCTGTAGGTGTAAATATACCTCTAATAATTCCACCTATTACAATAACTATAAGTGCTAGTGATGGTATAGCATCTATAAATGTAGCTAATACAACTGAAAACTTTGCTGCTGCCTTTCCTTTCATTCCTCTTTTCTTAGCTAGGAAAAAAGTTAAAATCATACAACCTAGACCCCAAAGTATTCCCGGAATATATCCAGCCATAAATAGAGCTGCAACCGATGTTCCTCCACTTACAAGAGAGTAAACAATTAGCGAATTTGATGGTGGTATTAGTAACCCTGTTGGCGCTGTTGAAATATTTACTGTAGCACCTAAAATTGGATCATATCCCTCCTCTTTTTCCATAGGTAAAAGTATTCCACCCATAGCAGCACACGCTGCAACTGATGACCCAGAGATAGCTCCAAACATCATATTTGCAAGAATATTTGTCTGCATAAGTGATCCTGGTACCCTTCCTGTCAAAGACTGAGCAAATGACACCAATTTCTTAGCTATTCCACCTTGATTCATTATATTTCCAGCTAAAATAAAAAACGGTATTGCTATAAGTGTAAAATTCGATATTCCAGAAAATATTCTTTGAGCTCCTGTAATAAGCGTATTATCGAAAGCCAAAGATGGTAAAATAGCTAGTATCGAAGATACTCCAATACTTATAGCTATCGGAAATCCTAAAATTAGTGTAATTATCAGCACACTAAACATAATTAGAGCTGTTGTTAAAACCATTTTTTATATCTCCTCCTTTAATTTCTCTAAAATATCCTTTATATTTAACAAGGAGTAGATACAGATTATAACTCCAGATATTGGAAGTACTGCATATATATATCCCATAGATATTCTAAGAGCAGGAGTAGTTTGTGTCATAGTCAGGGCTGTTATTGCTGATCCACCTCTCACTAAAACTCCAAGTGAAAATAGAAATACCACAAGTTCACTTAAAACTCCTAGTAAACTCTGAGTTTTATCAGTTAATTTTTCCACAAAGAAAACCATTTTCATATGATCTCTCTTTCCAAAAATATATGCTGCAGCCAACATTGCCATCCAAGCGAAGGAGTAAGAAATTAGCTCTTCAGATACTGTACTTGGTGCTTTAAATATATATCTTGATGAAATTTGATAAGTTCCCATTAAGGTCATGAATGCGAATAAGACCACACAAGTTCCTAATAAAATTTTATCCAACCCTTTTCTTATATTATTCATTCTCATCTCCTCCAGTCATAGACTTTCCAACTTCCTGAATTTTCTCATATATTGGAACTAATTTAGGATTTGCTGTCATCACTTCTTGGTGTAGTGGTAAAACTTTCTCTTGGAACGGCAACACATCTGGATAGAAGAATTGCACGTTCATCTCCTCTTTAGCTTGTTTTATAGCTTTCTCTACCGAGTTTCCCCAAGCATCTCTTTGAACTCTTGAGATTATTTGGAATCCTTTATCAAAAATTTCCCTTTCCTCCGGTGAAAGATTGCTCAAAAACTTCTCGTTTCCAATAACAATATCAGGAACCATTTGATGCATATTGTAAGAATAATATTTAGCAACTTCACCATGCTTATTACTTGTTATAGCTAACTCGTTATTTTCCGCTCCATCTATAACATTTTGTTGCAACGCTGTATAAACCTCTCCAAACCCCATTGGAGTAGCTGATCCACCAAATAGTTGCATCATTCTAATATTAGAAGCACTCTGCTGAACCCTAATTTTTAATCCCTTCAAATCATCTGGAGTAAGTATTGGCTTTTTAACCGTATAGAAATTTCTAGTTCCAGCATCTAACCAAGCTACTGCTTCAAATCCAGATTTTTGTGTAGATTTAAATATTGGATCTACGATACTTTTATCATCCATCACTGCATGATAATGCTCCGGACTAGTAAATAGATATGGTAGATTAAAAATTTGATACACATTTTCAAAGCTCTCTAATATTGCATTACTTGCAACAGTAAAATTAATCGCCCCTGTCTGAGTTAACTCAACTGTATTTACCTGAGAACCTAAAAGCTCATTTGGAAATATTTGAACATCATACTTATCACCAAGGTTTTCTTCTATGTATTTCTCAAAAGCAAGCAATCCTATATTAGTAGGGTGATCTGCCGCTTGGTTATGTGATACTCTGATGATCTCTTTTCCATTCCCTTTATTACAGGATGCAAAAAGAGCTCCCATGACAATAGCCATAGTTCCCATTAAAACCTTTTTCATTATTCTCATCTTCCTATCTCCCTTTAATTAAGATTCTTATTTTGCTTCTAAATACTTATGTAAAGTATTTCTAACTGCATCCTCCCCAGATAACATTTCCACAAAATAATTTTCTACTAATTCAGAAAGACCAACCTCTTCTAAGTTAACTCCAAAGATTCTATCATTTCTAAGTATCACTTTTAGTTGTCCTCTGTAACTCTCAGGTTTTCCAAATTCGATACCTGCTAACTCTCCCTTAAGCATCTCCAACATTGGGTCACTACTAATTGATCTCTCTAATCCCTTATCATCCACTCCTAAAAGGTATCTAAACCATCCTGCTAAAACTAGTGGAATATATTTTAATGATTTAACATCTAAATTCTTGTCGGCCATATATGACTTAATAGTCTCTCCAAATCTAATAGCTATCTTTTGAGATGTATCTGTAGCTATTCTTTCCGGTTGATCTGGAATATATGGATTTAGGAATCTCTCATCTATAACCTCATCTATAAAAGTCTTTGGATCGATTATCTTTGGACTTTCAACAACTTTTAAAGCCTCGTTGTAACCAACCTCTTTTATTAATCTATTCAAATCCTCATCACTTGCAGCATCATAGATTGATTTCTTATTTAGAATACACCCAAATATCGCAAGTGTTGTATGTAGTGGATTTAAACATGTAGTTACTTTCATTTTTTCTGTTTTCTCAACAGTTTCTCTATCTGTTAAAAATACCCCAGCTGCCTCTAAGTTTGGTCTTCCATTAGGGAATTTATCCTCAACTATAAAATACTCTGGTATTTCAGCGTTAACAAAAGGAGCCACAAAGCTGTTTCTACTTGTGATAACTGGTGCCATATTCTCAAATCCTAGCTTCTCTAAAGAGATTTTTACCTCTTCAGCTGGTCTAGGAGTGATTTTATCAATCATAGTCACAGGGTAAGATACCTTAGACTCATCCTTTAAATATACTAAGAACTCATCCTCAACATACCCATTATTGTTCCAAGCTGTAGCTATCTCTAAAACAGCTGCCTTTATTTTATCCCCATTTCCAGAACAGTTATCCATACTTACTAAACTTATTGGTGTTCCATTAGTTTTAAATCTTGAGTAAAGTAATTTTGTTATTAAAGTCATTACATGCTTTGGTGAAGTAAATCCATTTTTGAAATCCTCTAATATAACTCCAAAATAGTTTCCAGAAGGATCTTTTAAGTTATATCCCTTCTCAGTTATTGTAAAACTAATCATCTGAAGCGAATCTTTTTTTACAATCTCCTCTAAACTTTTAAAGTTTTCATCAGTAGCTTTTATCGACTCAACGATACTACCAATAATCTCATTTTGGAAATCTCCATTTTTATTTAATGTCGTTAAGATAGTTAAGTTATCAAATGGTGTGTAAGCTTTGTCTATAATCTCAGTATCAAAGCTCTCAGCTACAATAATCCCTGTATTCTCTAGATTTTTTTCAATTAAAACTTGTCCGACTTTCCCCATGTATGCTCTAAAGATATTCCCAGCACCAAAGTGTAACCACTTTGGCGCTTTTAAAGTTTCCTCTTTCACTGCCTCAATATCATATTTTGGTACTATTATCCCCAATGAACCATCTATGTTTTTTATATCCTTTAAGTTTAATTTCATTTCAAATCTCCTTTTGTTAATAACTGTTACTTTAACTTAGAAAGAGTCTCCCAAATTCCTGTTATATAGCTCGCTCCTAAAGCTCTGTCATATAATCCATATCCTGGTTTTCCTGTCTCTCCCCAAATCATTCTTCCATGATCTGGTCTTAGGTATCCATCAAAGTTATTCTTATGAAGTGCTGCCATAATCTTAACTATATCCAATGACCCACACCCTGAATAGTGCGCTGCTTCTTCAAAACTTACTCCATCCTCAAGAAGCTTTACATTTCTCACGTGTATAAAGTGGATTCTTCCCATTGCACTGTACTTATCTACTAATTTCTCCATATTGTTGAAGTTAGCACACCCTAATGATCCAGTGCAAAGAGTTAGTCCATTGTACTTGCTATCAACCAAACTTAAGAATCTATCAACATTTTCTTCACACGTTATGATTCTTGGAAGTCCAAAGATTGGCCAAGGTGGATCGTCTGGGTGAATAGCCATTTTTACATCAGCCTCTTCAGCCACTGGAATAATCTCTTTTAAAAAATACTCCAGATTAGCCCAAAGCCCCTCTTGCCCTATACTCTTATATCCTGCAAATAGCTCTGCTAACTGCTCTTTTGTATAACTTGAATCCCATCCTGGTAGTGATAAATTACTATTTAATGGATCTAATTTATCCACTTGATCCTTGTAGTAAACAAGTGTTGTTGAACCATCCTCTAACTCTTTGTCTAACTGTGATCTAGTCCAATCAAATACAGGCATGAAGTTGTAGCATATAACTTTAACTCCAGCAGCTCCTAAGTTTCTTATGTTTTGCTTGTAGTTCGCTACATACTCATCTCTTTTTCCAATACCTAATTTTATATCTTCATGTACTGGTACACTCTCTATAACATCAAATTTTAGTCCAGCTTTTTCAACTGTCTCCTTTAAAGCTAATATTTTATCCATTGGCCAAACTTCTCCAACTGGAACATCATATATAGCTGTTACAATACTTTCCATTGTTGGAATCTGCTTTATGTATTCCAGTTTTACTGGATCAGATTCTCCATACCATCTAAATGATAATTTCACTTTTTTCCTCCTTAAAATTTCTATATTAATTAAATTTCTAGCTTAAAGTAATTTTTTGCATTGACAAAACAAATCTCTTCGATCATTGCCTTTAAAATCTCTTCATCATATGGAACTTCTCCATCCTCTACCCAAGTCCCCACTAAATTACAAAGTATTCTTCTGAAATACTCATGTCTTGTATAGGATAGGAAACTTCTAGAGTCTGTAAGCATTCCCACAAATCTTCTTAAAAGTCCCAGTTGAGATAGAGCTGTCATTTGACGAATCATTCCATCCTTTTGATCATTAAACCACCATCCAGATCCAAACTGAATCTTTCCTGGAATGTCACTATTTTGGAAGTTCCCAATCATTGTTCCAAGAAGTTCATTGTCCTTTGGATTTAAACAATAAAGAATTGTTTTCGGAAGCTCTCCGTTTACCTCTAAACTGTTCAACAATTTTGATAAAACCTCTCCATAGTTATTATCTGCTATTGAATCAAAACCAACATCTGCCCCCAATTTTTTAAACATTCTTTCATTGTTATTTCTAAGAGCACCCATGTGTAGTTGCATTCCTAAATCATTTTTGTAATATATTTTTCCAAGAGCTAAGAAGATTTCAGTTTTATAAGTATCTGCTTCCTCTTTTGTTAAAGTCTCTCCAGCTAATCTCTTAGCGAAGATTATCTCTATCCTGTTCTCAGTATCTCTTCTGTAAAAAGGTGCCTCTAAACTGTGGTCAGTCACAACACAACCATTTTCTACAAAGAATTTCACTCTTTTTTCTAAAACTTCTACCAACTTTTTAAAAGAATCTATCTTCTCATTTGAAACAGTTTCTAATTTTTCTAACCAGATTAAATAATCATCTTTTTCTAAGTAGATAGCTTTATCAGGTCTAAAAGTTGGAAGAACTCTTACTTTAAAGGTCTCATCTTTTAAAATCTCTTGATGAAACTCCAGTGTATCAGCGGGATCGTCTGTTGTACAAAGTGCTTTTACATTTGATCTTTCAATAAGCCTTTTAGCTGTGAACTCACTTGTTTTTAAAAGCTCATTAGCTTTGTCCCAGATGCTCTTGGCAGTCTTTCTATTCAATACCTCCTCTATTCCAAAGAATCTCTTAAGCTCTAAGTGAGACCAGTGGAAAAGTGGGTTTCCATAAGCGTATTCCATGGTTTCCGCAAAAGCTAAGAACTTCTCATAGTCAGTTGCATCTCCTGTAATATACTTTTCATCTACACCATTTGATCTCATAGCTCTCCACTTATAGTGGTCTCCATAAAGCCAAATCTGTGTTATATTTTCATAGCTTTTATTCTCTGCTATCTCCTTTGGATTAAGGTGACAGTGATAATCGAATATTGGCATTTTTTCTGCATATTCATATAATTTTTTACTTACATCATTTTTTAATAAAAAATCTGAATCCATAAATTTTCTCATAGAAACTCCTTCAAATCTTTTGTATTAGTTGTATGCAAGTATGATATCCAATCTTTTAAATTTTGTCAATAATTTTTTTGTACTGTTTTCAGAAACTACTGTTCTATTTCAAACAAAAAGCACTTGAAATATAGTGTTTTGAACTATACTTCAAGTGCTTATAATACGAATTTTTTCTACAAAAATACTCTATTTTTCATCTTAATTGTTATACTTAACTATTCCCTTTTCACCGTCTATCCTATAAGTACCTCCAAACTCTAAAGTTAACATAGGTTTACAGTGCCCTGATTTTAAATTATAACAAACTGGTTTTTTCAAATTGGCAAAATGAAAATCAAAAACCTCTTTCAAGGACATATCATGCTCTGAACTTTTTTCACAATTTTTAAAATCACCTAAAATAATTCCAGAAATTTCATTTAAAACTCCGGCGTTTTTTAATTGCCATAGCATCCTATCTATTTTATATGTACTCTCTGAAATTTCTTCAATAAAAAGTATTTTGTCTCTGTAATCAATATCATACTCACTTCTTAAATTTGATACCAATACAGCTAAATTCCCCCCTATTAAAACTCCCTCTCCTTTCAATGAGTTATAAAATCCTATCTCCTCACCAAAGTTTTCTAAATTACACTCCTTGAAGTCTTCCATAACTACTCCTAAAAAATGATTTAAAGTTTCTCTGTCGTAACTTCCTGAAAAATTACTCACACCCATAGGTCCATGATAACTTTTCATTCCACACTTTTTATATAGAGCTAAAAGAACTGAGGTAATATCACTATATCCTATAAATGGTTTTGGATTTTTCTTTATCTCTTCATAGTCTAAAAGTTCCAACAATCTAGTGCAACCATAACCTCCACGTACACACATTATTGCCTCTATGCCTTTATCTTTAAAAAAATCGTTTATATCCTTTGCCCTCTCCTCATCAGTTCCAGCAAAGGAATACCATTTTTTAGTTACACTTTCACCTACTTTTACCTTAAACCCCATTGTAGTTAAGTTCTCAATAGCACTTTCCAAAACTTCTTTTTCTATAGATCCAGCTGGAGCAACTAAGCCTATAGTATCCCCTCTTTTTAACTTCATAAAATCCGTCCTTTATCCAAAAATTATATTACAAACCCAAACAGCTGAAAGTAGTCCTGCAACGTCTGCCAACAACCCTGCCACTATAGCGTGTCTTGTTTTTCTAATACTAATAGCTCCAAAATAAACCGCTAGAACATAGAATGTAGTTTCTGTTGACCCCATCATTACAGATCCCATTCTTCCAATCATAGAATCTGGACCGAAATTAATAAATAAATCATTTAAAATTCCCGTTGATCCTCCCCCTGAAAGTGGTCTCATAATAGCCATAGGTAGTAACTCTCCCGGCATACCTATCAGTTGTAAGATTGGGTTTATTCCTTTTACAATTAAATCGATAGCCCCTGAACTTCTGAAAACACCAATGGCAACTAACATAGCAACTAAAAACGGAATTATTTTTATAGCCGTAGAAAATCCTTCCTTCGCTCCTTCGCAAAAAACCTCATAAACTTTAACTTTAGCTACAAAAAAACTATATCCAAGTATTGAAAGTATTATCACCGGTATTGCATATAAAGATATTTTTCCCATTATTAAAGTAAACATAAACCCCTCCTATTATAGCATCTATTAAATCCTATTCATAATCTATCAAAATATATTATTCAATAAAACTTCCATCTCTTCTCTTAACTCTTTTCTTGAACCATTCCAATGATTAACCATTATAGCAAACGCATATGTCTTCCCATTTTTTTCAACATATCCTGAATATGATTGAATTCCACTCATACTCCCACTTTTTATTTTAGCATTTCCAGATAATGGTGTATCTTTTAGAAATAATTTAACAGTTCCTTCTTTTCCAGCTATTGGTAGTACATCTTTTAAATCATTCTTCGAGTACGCTAGAACATCTACCAAAAATTTTGAAGATACTATATTTCCTCTTGAAAGCCCACTTCCATCTCCTAAAACCAGTGCATTTGTTTCTAAACCATTATTTTTCCAGAATTCAACTATATCAATTTTTTTACTTTTCTTCAGAAGTTGGTACAAATGCTCTGCATAGTGATTATCACTTCTTGTTAAAAGAACCCTACAAATTTCCGATATAGTCGGTGACTCTGTTATTGCTATGATTTTCCCATCCTTAGGCCTTTTTGAAGTTGTTCTAGCACTTAGTACTTTTCCTGTAAACTTTATACCTTCCTTCTGTAAATATTCTGAAAAATAATTCCCCAAAAATAGTCCTGGATCTGGAATATCACTGTCTATCCTATATTCCTCTTCACTCTTTGGTATAGTTCCACTAATCGTTCTTTTATTTTCTAAAGGTGCTCCCTGAACTATAAGAGTATTTTTACTATTTTCTAATACTAATGCCTTATTATCAAAGCTTAGCTCTTTAATTTTAGGAGATATTCTTGTTATTTTAGGTTTTTCTCCTGACTTCTTTGTTTCCAATGAAAGAGTATACAAATTATCAAATATACTTATCCCATAAGTTGCCTGACCATAATCTGTTCCCATATCTTCCCAAAGCCATTTTCCTGGAATTCCTTCATACCCAAATAGATCATCAAGTACAATTATATTTCCATCAATTTATTTTATTCCAATCCTCTTCATCTCTTGAACCCAATGCTTTAAAAACAACTCTTTATCCTCTGCAAACCCATCGGAACCTAATGTGGGGTCTCCACTTCCTTCAATATAAACATCTCCTTTTAAAATGCCACTTTTAGATATCTTACCATCATATAGAAGTTTTGTTTCTAAAGTTGTATCTCCTCCCAAAACTTTTATAGCTGTTGCAGAAGTAACTATTTTTAAAACTGAAGCTGGTACTAACCCTGTGTCACCGTTATAATTATCCACAATCTTCCCACTATCTAAATCAACTGCATAAAAACTCAAATTTCCATGTTTCATCATATCTGAATTTATAAATTTCTTTAAAGGCTTTGTTTTCTCTTTGGGCAATCTTGTACTTATTTTTTGTGTATTTTCTTCTTGTCGAACATTTTCTAAACCACTACAACTTATAAATAGTAGTGCCAATAATGACACATAAAAAAACTTTTTCTTCATTTACCTTCCCCCTAAAGTTCTATTTATAAAGCTGCCTCTTTTAACTCTTCAATGTCCTCTCTTTTGAATTTTTTTAGTTTTTGTAGCATTTTACAACTTATGATAGCTACTGTTGTAGATATTAATGTAGCTACTATTGTAGGTGCTATTATTTCACTCACATTGGCGGAGTTTGCTGCAGCACGATACGCCAGCACACTTGATGACACAAGTGTAACAGATGATGTATTAATAGCTAAAAATAGCACCATTGCATCTGTTGCTTCATCCTTATTCTCATTTAAGTCCTGTAACTCTTGCATAGCTTTTATTCCCAATGGAGTAGCAGCATTCCCTAAACCTAAAAAATTAGCAGCTATATTTGCCACAATGCTTCCGTTGGCAGGATGATTCTCCGGAATTTCTGGAAACAATAGTCTCATAAGAGGTCTCAAAGCTTTTCCAAGCAATTGAACCAATCCCGCTTTTTCCGCTACCTTCATAAGCCCCAACCAAAAACTCATTATTCCTATTAGACCAATTGAAATTTCTACCGCTGTTTTAGCTGAAGAGACAACTGAATCTGTTACCCCTTGAACCGTTCCTGTAAACATAGATATCACTATACCTATAAGTATTAACCCCACCCAAATTGCATTTATCATAATACCCTCCCTCATATAAATTTTACAAAAACATAGTTACTCCTATCAATATAAAAACACTTCCTGATAAATATTTCATTTTATTGAATAAAAATTCTTTAACTTTATCTGTAAAAAGAGTTGTAGAAAAAGCTAGAACTATATACCATGAAACTTCAATCATCAAATAAATACTTCCTAAAAGAAACATCTCTTTTCCAAGGTTTCCATTTCCCTTTAAAAATTGAGGAATAAAAGTTATAAAAAATAATAAAACCTTAGGATTAGCCAAATTTGTTATCATTCCCTTCAAATATGAGTTATTTTTCTCTCTTTCCTCTAAAAGAGTTTTTTTAGATTTTAATTCTGTTATTCCAGTGTAGATTAAATATCCTGCACCAACAATTTTTATAATCGAAAACAATAGTGAGTTTTCTAATCCATTTGTAGGTATTACAAATATCGCCAATAAAATTGAACCTAATACATCCACCACTCATAACACCTAAAGCTGATTTTAATCCCTCTTTTCTTCCATATAAAGTTGAATTGCTTAAGATATATACCGTTGCCAATCCTGGTGTCATTGCAAAAATCAATGATGCTAACATAAATTTTATTTCCACAGTCCCACCTCTACATATCCTCTAATGATAAATCATTTTTCAATAAGTCTTCATATGTTTCTCTTTTGGAAACTAAACAACTTTTTCCAGACTTTACAAAAACTACAGCTGATTTTAAAGCTTTATTGTAGTTACTACTCATTGAATGTCCGTAAGCTCCTGTACAACTCACAAGTATCAAGTCCCCTTCACTACACTCACCTAACTTTGTATTTTTTATAATAACATCCCCCGACTCACAACATTTTCCAGCTATAGAAACAATCTCTTTTTTCTCATTATTCAATAATCTATTAGCTACGATACTTTCATATTTTGCATTGTAAAGAGCTGGTCTGATATTATCAGTCATTCCACCATCTATAAAAATATACTTTTCTCCACCAAAAGTTTCTTTTTTTCCTCCAACTGTATAAAGGGTACTACCTGCTTGACCCACTATAGAACGTCCGGGTTCAATTGATATTTTTTCAACCTTTACCTTTTCCGATTCCAATGTTTTTTCTAAACAATCTATAATTTTTTGCATCAAATATTTTAAATCTACATCTGTATCCCCCTCTGTGTATCTAACACCAAAACCACCCCCAATATTTATTTCTGGTATTGTTATATTCAACTTTTTAGATACCTCTTTTGTAAATTTAACCATACTATCTATTCCTTCATAAAATGCTAACTCATCAAAAATTTGTGAACCGATATGACAATGAAAACCTAAGAAATTAAGTTCATCTTCCTCAACTATCTCTCGCACAATCTCAACTATATCCTTATCAAAAATGGACTCTCCAAATTTTGATGTGTGCTTGGCCGTTTTTATATACTCATGAGTGTGAGCATCTATTCCTATATTTAATCTTAGCATCACATCCATTTTTTTCCCAAATTTTCTACAAACTTTAGCTACTCTTTTAGCTTCAAATCTATTGTCTAAAATTATACTCCCTATTCCTTTTTCAACACATATCTCTATCTCTTCTAAAGATTTATTATTTCCATGCATATGAACTTTTTTAGGATTAATTTTTTCTGATAAAATAGTATGTAACTCTCCAGCTGAAACTGCATCTATATGTAATCCCATTCTATCCACAACTTGGACCATGGCTTTTGATAAATAAGCTTTTGATGCATATACAACTGTCGTTTTAAATTTATCACTGATAAATCCATCCTTTAAAGCTTTAATTTTTCTTTCCATAAGTTCCAAATCATATATATATAGCGGTGTTCCATACTCATTTTGTAACTGTGTCACCAAAACCCCACCAATTTCTAAAACACCATCCACTTCTTTCATACTTCCTAAATACTTCACAGTTGCCTCCCAATTTACTTTTAAAATTCTCATACTTATTATATACATTATGTTTATTTTACTGTCAAAAAAAAATAAAAAATAATTTTTTATTGGTTTTTTAGGTTATAAAATAACCTTATTTTCACCAATTCAAATTTTATTTTTTGTAAAATCAACTCTTGTTTTTTAGACAATCATGGGGTAATATCCATAGTCCGGGAGGTGATTAATATGAGTAAAAATATATCTGTTATAACAAATGCAAAAGATGTCACAAAATTTTATTCTCAAAAACTAAAAGAATTATTTGGTGACCTAATTAGTGTCAAAACTTTTAGCTTTGAAGATGGTTCATATAAAAATATAGAAAATTCTGACCTCTATGTAATTACTACAAGTGCCTACGAACTTTTGAGTGAAAAATTTTTGGAAAAAAATAATATTGTTGTTGTCGATTTAACTATTACGAAAGAAACTCTTTCTCTTTTAAAAAAATTTCCAAACGGAACCAAAGCAGCATTGATGAATGTAAATTTAAAAATGTATATAGAAACAATGTCTGATTTTTATCATCTAGGCATAAATAACATTGAATTTTACCCGATTCACCCAAATTCGCAATCTATCCCTAATGTTCCTCTAGTTATAACCCCTGGAGAGATTGATGATATTCCAAAATCTTTAAAGAAGAAAAAAATTATTGATATTGGTCACAGATTTTTTGATGGAAATACTATTATTGAAATAGCTTTAAAATTAGGTTATGAACATCTTTTATATTCTAAAAAAATCAACGAATATCTGGATAGAATAGCTTCAAACGACTATAGTTTAATTAAAATTTTAAAAAAAGCTACAACCTCTGAAAGTCAGTTGGATATTCTTTTAAAAACTATAAATATCGGAATAATCGGAGTTGATAGAGATAATGTAATTTGTTCGTGCAATAGGGATGCTGAAAGTATCGTTCAAATATCCAAAGATAATCTAATTGGTTACAGCTACTTAGAACAACTTTCTATCATTCCTTTCAATGAAGTGAAAAAAAATAAAGTTGAAATAAAATCTAAACTTGTAGAGATAAATGGAGATTTTATTAAACTCAATGTGACACCCATTATTAGGAATGATAACTATATCGGTGCTTTTGCTTTCATACAACACTTTCAAGAGGAAGAGCTACGTCATCATGAGTTTAGAAAACAGCTATTGAATAAAGGACACCGAGCTCGCTATAATTTCAGCGATATTCTAGGAGAGGATAGCTGTATTTTAAGAGTGAAGGAGATTGCTAAAAAAATGGCAAGGACAGAATCTTCTATTCTAATCACTGGAGAAACTGGAACTGGAAAAGAGCTATTCGCTCACTCTATACATAACTACTCCAAACGAAAAAATTTTCCATTTGTTATTATAAATTGTGGTATCATTCCATATAATTACTTAGAAAAAGAGTTATTTGGATATGAGGATGAAGTCGGAAATAGAAAAATAGGACTCTTGGAGTGTGCTCATATGGGAACTATCTTTCTCGATAAAGTGGAAGAGATGACTCCTGCTCTTCAAATTAGACTTTTAAGAGTCCTGCAAGAAAAAACAATAACCAGAGTAGCTGGTGATAAAGTTATCGATATTGATGTTCGAATTATTGCGGCAAGTAATGAAAATCTTAAGGATTTAGTTCAAAAAGGTCGCTTTAGAAAAGATCTCTACTATCGTTTAAATACACTTCCTATTTTTATTCCACCACTGAGAGAGCGAAAACAAGATATTGAAATTTTCATAAAAAAATTCCAAAAAGAATTTCATGGAGACTTTACTTTCAATGAAAAGGTGAAACGTGTTTTTGAATCACATAGGTGGGATGGTAATATCCGAGAACTTCGAAACTATATTGAATTTTTGACATACATAGATAAAAAGGAGATTGTTTTTTCTGATTTGCCCAGTGAACTGATAGAAATTTATCAAAGTAGTTTAAATGCTAACAATGAAAATTTTGAACAGTATAATAATTTACTTCTAGAGGTTGCTCAAAAGAAATACGACGAATATATTTTTGTCCTAACTACAATCTCTAAAAATAATTTAGCCAAAATCTCTTCCGGTAGAAATACCCTCTATGTTGAAGCTACAAAGGAGAATATTTCACTCAGTGAAAATGATATTAGGAAAATTTTACTAAATTTAGAAAATCTTGGTTTTATTGAAAATAAAAAAGGACGAAAAGGAGCTACCTTATCTGAGATTGGATTAAAGTTTTTAGAAAAAAATTGAAATACTCCCTATTGTATATTTTTACAATAGGGAGTATTTTTTCAATTTTATTTGTTACAAAAGTATTCTGGGTATTTTGTTTCATATCTTTTAATTACATCTTTATAATTTAAAAGATGTTTTTCAACTAAAGTATCCACTCCACTTTTATCTTTATTCTTTATCAACTCCACAATCTTTATATGTTGATTCAATGTAGCTTCAATATTTGTTTTTTCCAAAGCATCTAAAAGCCTTAATCTATCATAATGAGTTGATAATCTTTTTATAGCCTTCCAACTATTCTTTTTATTATAATATTCGAACAAAATATAGTGAAACTCATTGTCTAAAGTGAAAAATTCATGTAAATCTCCATTAAAATTTAAAATTATCTTTTGATATTCAATATTTTTTTCTAGTTCTTTTACCAGTTCATCTATATTTTTATCTGAACACGCCATTTTCAAAATTCTTTCCTCACACGTCTCTCTAACGAATATAGCTTCCTCAACTAAATTAAGATTTATTTTGGATACAAACGAGCCTTTCTGTGGAAAAACTTCCAGTAGTTTTTCTTCAATCAATTGCACAATAGCTTCCCTCAGTGGAGTTCTACTCACATTTAATATCTTACTTAGTTCTATCTCTCCAATCGATTCCCCAGGTTTCAAATTTAAACTCATAATATTCTCTCTCAAAACTCTATATATGTATTGTCTAGTATTCTCCTTAGAATTTTTCATTACCCCTTGTAATCTCATCCTTTTCTCTCCTATCACTGTTTTTATATATTATAGCAGTATTTTTATAAGTTGTATACTAGTCATACTATTTTAATTAATTCAATCTTTAAAATAATTTTAAAAGCTCATCTCTATTCATTTTTAAAAGTTCCTGTTTCTCGCCATCCAAAACTTCACTGATTATTTTAGATTTTTCCCCTTTTATTAGATTAATCCTTTCCTCAATAGTTCCTTTCGTTATGAGTCTAAATACATTTACAACACTCTTTTGCCCCATTCTATAAGCCCTATCCGTAGCTTGATTCTCTATGGATGGATTCCACCATGGATCAAAATGTATAACCGTATCCGCTCCTGTTAAATTTAATCCACTTCCACCAGCCTTAAGAGATATTATAAATATATCACCCTCTCCGCTGTTAAATCTCTCAACCAAATGCAAACGCTCTTTCACCTTTGTTTTTCCATCCAAGTACAAGATAATAAACTCGTCTTTTAAATGACTTTTTATTATGGTCAACATCTCAGTAAATTGAGAAAAAAGTAGAACTCTATGCCCCCCACTCTTAGCCTCTTGAAGAAGTTCTAAAAGTACATCCAGTTTCGCACTCTCTCCTTTGTAATCTTCAATAAATAACTTTGGATGATTACATAGTTGACGAAGCCTTGTTATATAGGACAATATCCTTATTGCATCACTTCCATTTGACTCTACCTCTCTTTTATACTTCTCCAAATATCCTACATATAACCTTCTTTGCTTCTCACCCAATTCAACAATAACATCTTGCTCAATTTTATCCGGAAGTTCCTTCAATACCTCACCCTTTGTACGCCTTAAAATAAATGGTCCCACAATACTTTTTAAATTTTTTAAATTATCTAAATATCTCTTTTTAAATGTCGTATGTTTTCCAAGATACCCTGGGAAGGAAAAATCAAATATACTCCAAAGTTCAAGTATATTATTTTCAATAGGTGTCCCTGTGAGAGCTATCTTAGTTTCACCTTTTATCCCTTTTATAGCATTGGATGTCTTTCCTAAAATATTCTTTATATTTTGAGCTTCATCTATAACTATATTAGCAAATCCTTTTTCAAATACAACCTCTTCATATAATTTTAAATCATTTTTCAACACTCCATAAGTCGTTATTAAAATCTCTCTCTTCCCAAGTGTTTTGATGATTTCCTCTCTTTCAATTTTACTTCCTACACACATCTTAACCACTACATTTGGTGCAAATTTTTCAAATTCACTCTTCCAATTATACACTAATGACTTTGGAGCTATAACTATACTTGGTAAATCTCTTCTTTCCAGTGCTAAATATACTATAGTTTGAAGGGTTTTTCCAAGTCCCATATCATCCGCCAAAATTCCACCAAGTCCAAGTTTTTGAAGAGTCTTCAGCCACTGAACCCCATATAACTGATACTCTCTTAATATAGGAAAACTTTTTTTTATAAACTCTCTCTCCTCTTTGCTTACAATAGAGTTAAGGTTTCTATCCATCTCCTTAAAATTCTCATCAAAAACTATATTTTTTATTTTTTTTAATGTTGAAGTTAAAAAATAGCTGTAGTTTCTAGCTCTAGATATCACTCCCATCTCTATCTCTTTTTTACTAGCTTCTGAGATATCTAAAAGACTATTCAACTCATTCAATTCTGAACTTGCCTCTATATCAATAATTCCACCATTTTTTAAAAGATAATATTTTTTTCTCTCACGAACTGCCATTAAAAATCTAAGTACTTCATCCTTATCTATTCCATCTATATCAAAACTAATTTCTAAGATGTCACTGACTTTTGTTTCTACTCGATAACTTACAGCTGAATACCTCTTCTTTTTAAATTCCTCAGAATAATATATTTCATAGTGCTTTTCCAGTTCAGGTATCCCTTCTATCACAAATTTGTATATAATTTCTATATCTGTAATATGATAAGCTCCATTCTCAAAATTATTATGATAATTTTTCAGTATATCTCTATATAGTGAATACCCTTCTAAAGTTTCTGTTAAAATTATATTCTTATCCAAGTCATCTTCAGCTATGCCATCATAAAATCTCTTACTATAAACTTTAAGACCGTATGTATTATATGAGTCTATATAAATTTTGTCCTGTATCTCTTGGGGAGTATACACTCTTTTTCGTATACTTTCTGACATCTCCAACTTTGCCATCTTTTGAATAGAATTCATTACAACTGGAAGATTCGTATCACTAATCTTCATCTCTTTATTCCTACTTGTCTTTTGAGATATTTTTTTAAATAGCTCCATATCTTCGCTGGATATCCTATAAAATATAGGTTCTCCATTGATATTACTGCTATCTAAAAGTGTTCGCTCTCCCCTTTGAATAAAGTTAGCACTATTTTCAAAGCTCAATTTGACTCCACCTTCTGTTGTATCCAACTTTATACGTAAAAGATTATTCAAGGTTGTCTCTTTTAAAATAACTTTTCTTCCACTACTCAAAATATCTATAAACCTGTCAAAACTTCTTTTATTTCCCAAAATTGCAGTTAAACTCACATCCCCATAGTAACTTCGCTTAAACATCTCCTCATACTCTTTTACAAAATCTAAAAATGCCTTCTCCCACCCTTGAAAGTAGTCCGTTGCTGGATTGTATGTATATGCCTTTCCAAAGGAAAAAGTTGTTTTTTCATAAGCTGATATAAATTTAGAAAATTTATTCATAAGTTTATATTTTTTATCATTTGCCACAACTTCCATGTCAAAAGTTAGATTTAGATATCCTATTATTTTTTCGATTCTAGGAGTTATATTTAAAAAAATTAGATTCTTTTTTTCTGATATTGGATTTTTCAAAAAATCTAATTGAGCATCCAATAGACTTTTTCTAGTGTCCAATGGTTTTAAAACTATATAATAAGCAGCTATTGCCATAGCCACAATGTGCTTACACGTTTTTACATTTTCTTGGTAATATGCACAATCGCAATGACCGGTTATAAATTCATGCTCGTTAAACACAACTTCTGTCTGATATTCACAATATCCATTTCCCTTTACATTTCCAGTAAGAGACAAAGTTCCAGCTTCTAATTCTTCATTTTCCATTTCATAAATTTTCATGTTCAATAATCTCTTACTCATGTAGTAATCTTTTCCACGATTATATATGCTCCAACCGACCTCTTGCTCTAATTTTTTCAAAAAATCCAAATATTATCCCTCCAATCTCCATAATTTTTTTGTCTTAGTCAATTTCACTACTAATAGCAACATCCTTACCACTAAAAGCCATCCCTATCTTTATAATCTTTGATACCCCATTGTTTTTCATAGATATATCGTATCTCTTTTCATCTATTTGAGTTAATGCTTTCTTAGCTTTTTCCTCAATAGAGTTTTCATTCCCCACTTTAAACTCAAATATAAGTCCATAATTTTTTTTATTTTTTGGCTCCAGTGCTATATCATATCTCCCATACCCACTTTCTCTATTTGAAGTTATCACATATTTATCTCCCAGTGTTAAAAGTAATCCCAATATGAAATGATGATAATATTTTTCACTATCCCCTGCATCATGATAACTCACTGCTGAGAGGTATAACTCCTTGAACTTAAATTCGAATCTATCCATTTCCCCTCTATACAGGTCTTCAATCATTTTAAAATACATCGCTGTTTTCCCATGGCTGTACTCCTTTATAAAAGTGTTCTTAAAAAATGATTGAACTTCATAGTTTGGAATTTTTAAAAAATATGTTTTCGCCCCTGTTATTTCAGATATTTCAACTTTATCATAAGTCAAATACCCCGAAAACAGCATCAAAGACCATACCGTATCTACATCCTCTAAATCTGAAAAGATAATATTTTCCGTTATCACTTCTTCTATTTCATTTCCACTAAATACAATTTTCAAATCGTCTGTCACTTTTGAATCATTTTTAGCCAGAAGTTCCCTAATTAAACTGTTATCACTCGTATTTACCCAATATGGGTTCAACTCATTTTTACTCGCAAAATTAATCAATGACCACGGATTGTAAACCAGTTCCTTTCCAAATCTATACCCATTATACCATTTCTTTACATCCTCTAGTTCATACTCTAATTCATAGTATTTTAGTAACTCTTCAACTTCCTCTTCTGTTAAACCAAAATGATTAAATTCATTATCTAAAATTGTTGACACTGCAAGGTTATTCAATCCTGAAAATATACTTTCTTTAGCCACTCTCAATATCCCTGTCAAAACCGCAAATTCAAGGTAAGGATTCCCTTTTAAGGCTGCACTTAAAAAATTCCGAAAGAAAAATATCGCTTCATTATAATATCCCTCTGAGTGAGCTGTTACTAATGGTGTATCATATTCATCTATTAAAATTACTACTTTTTTATTGCACTTTTCATACAAAAATTTTGATAAATCTAAGAGAGCATTCTCTTGGCTCTCTCTTCTTCTTTCTAAATTTAAACCATATTTATCATATTCATTTTGTAACAATAAGTATAATTTATTTAAACACAATTCCCAATCAGCAACCTTTATATCTTTTAAACTAATATAGATAACTGGGTACTCACCTTGGTATATCATTTTATCTGTATAAGAGATAGCCAACCCTTCAAATAACTTTCTATTACTATCCTTATCCTCTATGTTAAAGAAATAGTTAAGCATTGACATATTTAAAGTTTTTCCAAATCTTCTTGGTCTTGGTAATAGGGTTACTTTAGATCTTTTACTCAACAGCTCATCTATTAATAGCGACTTATCTGCAAAATAGCAATCGCTTTCTATTATCTCTTTAAAATCATCTATTCCCACAGGCAACTTTTTCCTAACCATTTCTCTCACCTCTCATTTTACTATATTATACCACAAAAAAAGCTAGAGTATAGTTATACTCTAGCAAAATACATACCTTATAAAAAGAAACTCATTAATAAAGAGAATCCAAATCCGCAAATGGCTATTATAGTTTCCATCACAGTCCAAGATGCAAATGTTTGCTTTACATCAAGTCCAAAATATTTTCCTACCAACCAGAATCCACTGTCATTAACGTGTGATAATATTGTTGCTCCTGACGCTATAGATATTACAACTAACGCTCTTCCCGGTGCTGATATATCCACAAGCTCCATAACCGGTGCTGCAATTCCAGCAGCTGTTATCATTGCTACTGTTGCAGAACCTTGAGTCACTCTAACAACACAAGCTATCAAAAATGCTAACACCAATACCGGCATACTTGAGCTTGCCATCTGCTCAGCTAAAAGTCTTCCTATTCCTGAGTCCACTAATATCTGCTTAAAAACTCCTCCAGCTCCAGTCACCAATATAATTAACCCAATTGGTCCAAAAGCTTTATTACTTAAATTAAGTATCATGTCTTTTGAGAATCCCTCTTTAGTTCCCAAGAAATGGAAAGCTATTAATACTGAAACTGTTAAAACTATAAACGGATTTCCAATAAATGCTAATGAATCAGATATTGGTCCATTGTTTATAATCCCACTTTTTACAAGAGTTGTAGAAACTGTATTAATCAATATAAGCACCATTGGAACCGCAAGCACTGATAAAACCTTTCCAAATGATGGTAACTCTTTTTCCTCTTCATTCATAGCGTCTTGAATAAATTGATTTGCATCTATATAGATTTTTTTGCCTATAAATGTTCCAAATACTGGTCCTGCTAGAATTGCTGTTGGCAATCCTATCACTGCTCCTAGAACTATTACCCAACCTAAATCCGCCCCTAAGATACTCGCAACCGCAACTGGTCCGGGTGTTGGCGGGATAAAAGTATGTGTCACAGCTAGTCCTGCAAGCAATGGTATCCCAAAGTGTAAAACTGATTTTTTACACTCCTTTGCCAATGTATAAACTAAAGGTATTAATATAATAAATCCTACATCAAAGAATACTGGAATAGCTACTAAAAATCCTGTAGCCATAAGTGCCCATGATGCATTCTCTTTCCCGAACTTTTTAAGAAGAGTCTTTGATAATGCTTGGGCACCTCCAGAAGCTTCCAACATCTCACCATAAACCGCCCCAAGTCCAACTACTGTAGCAACAAATCCAAGGGTTCCTCCCATACCATTTTGAATACTAGATATAATCTTTTCAAATGGCATTCCAGTTCCAATTCCCATTAGTGCACTACCTATCATAAGTGCTATAAATGCTTGAATTTTAAAAACTAAAACCAATGTAAGTAAAATTACAACTCCAGTTACTGCAACTAATGTTAATGACTCAATTGGCATAGATACATTGTCTACATTGAAATAACTCGAATAAGTCATATAATTTTTTATAAGATAAGCTATTCCTAATAAAACTACTCCTAATCCTACATAATCGCTTATCTCTCTACTTTTTGACGCTTTCATAGAATCCTGTTTTTTTACAGCCTCCATATTTACCCTCCATGTTCTTTATTATACTTTTATATACCCGCCCTTCATTGGTGAAACAGCTAACTTTGTATATATTCCTAAAACTCCTTTTGTGTATTTTGGCACTGGCTTTTCCCATCTACTCTTTCTTTCAGAAAGAATTTTTTCAACTTCATCTTCTGATAAGTTTTTACCATTTACTCCAACAATCTCCAACTTTCTTTTTTCTACGTCTATCAGAATTAAATCATTCTCTTCTAACAGCGCTATTGGTCCACCTTCAGATGCCTCTGGGGAAACATGTCCAATCGCTGGTCCACGAGTTGCTCCTGAAAATCTTCCATCAGTTATAAGAGCTGTTGTTGAAGATATTCTTGGATCAGACGCTATTGCTTCTGTTGTATAGAACATCTCCGGCATTCCCGTTCCTTTAGGTCCTTCATACCTTATGATAACTGCATCTCCAGGATTTATTTCGCCCTTTAAAACTGCACTTATTGCCTCTTCTTCACTATCAAATGGACGAGCTTTTAAAATAACTTTTTTCATCTCTTTTGGTAGTGCTGAGTGTTTAATTACAGCTCCTTCAGGAGCTAGATTTCCCTTTAACACAGCCACTGCTCCCTGCTTTTGAATCGGTGTTGAATATGGTTTTATAATATCCTCTTTTTTCAATTCTCTCTTTTTAAGTTCTTGATTACACTTTTCATAATAACCATTTCTCTTTAACTCTTCTAAATTTTCACCCAAAGTTTTTCCTGTTACAGTTAAAACACTTAAATCTAAGTGCTCCTTAATCTCCTCCATTATTGCTGGTACCCCACCTGCATAATAGAAATACTCCCCTGGATAAAATCCACTAGGTCTTATATTCAAAAGATATGGTATTTTTCTATGTATCTCATCAAATAATTCAGCATCTAACTCAATTCCCAGTTCATTTGCTATAGTGGGGATATGCAACATAGAATTTGTTGAACCTGCTATTGCAGCATGAACCATTATCGCATTTTTAAAAGCTGCTGGTGTTAAAATTTGTGATGGTAATATTCTTTCATGTGCTAATTCTACCGCTCTTTTTCCTGTTAACTCAGCACCTTTTATAAGGTCAGGTGATGTAGCTGGTAAAAGTGCCATTCCTGGAAGTGTTAACCCTAATGCCTCCGCCATTACTTGCATAGTTGATGCTGTTCCCATGAAAGAACATGCTCCGCATGACGGACAAGCGTTGTGCTTAGCAAAATCAAACTCATCTTGTGTTATCTCTTTTCTTTCAAACTTTGCACTGTAAGTCCCTAACTGTTCAAGAGTCAACATTCCTGGTCCTGCTGCCATAATTCCTCCTGGCATAACAATTGATGGTATATCCATTCTAGCTAAAGCCTGTAAATGTGCGGGAACTCCTTTGTCACAACTTGAAAAAAATACAGCTGCATCATATGGTGTTGCTCCCATTTGTATCTCAATCATATTGGCTATAAATTCTCTTGAAGCAAGGGAGTAGTTCATCCCATCATGACCTTGAGCTTGTCCATCACATATATCTGTGGTAAAAAACTTTGCAGCCTTTCCTCCATTGCTATTTATGGCTTCTTGACCTGTAAACACTAACGTATTCAGATGAGCACTTCCCGGATGACTGTCTCCATAAGTACTCTGTATTATGATTTGTGGTTTTGACAAATCTTCTTTTTTCCATCCCATCCCTATTCTTAATGGGTCCATTTCTGGAGCTTTCGTTCTTATTTCTTGACTTTTTAACATAAACTATACCCTTCCTTAACTTGTTCTACATGTTTAAAATAAATATACTATTATTTTTTATTTTTGTCAAATAAAATGTATTTTAAATAAAAAAAAGCCCTTTTATAGGCTTCAATTAACTTTTTCTCATCACAACATGTCGAACATCTTTGATAGTTCTTTCAATATGTCTTCTACAATATAATACAGCTAATTCCTTGTCTTTAAGCTTTATAGCATTCAATATTAACCCATGTTCGTCTATACCTTTTTGATACCCTAAGATATCATTTAAACTTTTTTGATGTTGAATCATAAGGTTTGAAAGTATTTCACTTATTTTTATTATTATAGAGTTCTTAGTTCCTTTAGCTATGGCATTATGAAACATTGCATCATAATATGAAAATCTTTCCCCATCCTTCTTAGTTTTCAGCATATTTTCATAGCAATCCTGTAATTCATTAAAATCTTCAATATCCGCATTCTCTATAAATAATTCCACGTTTCTAGTTTCAAATCCCTTTCTAAATTCCAATATTTCCAAATAATCGCTTCTTAAAATTATACTATCTCTCAAAAATTCATTAAAACTAAGTCCACAATCTCTTTTTTTAACAAATGTTCCCTTTCCCTTCATTTTCTCTAAAATTCCAAGACCTACCATTTTTTCGATGGCTTCTCTTACTGAATTTCTACTAACTTCCAACTCTGTTGCTAGAGCTATTTCAGGAGTTATCCTTTCATTCTCTTTCCAGACACCATTTGTTATTTTCTCTTTTAAGTAGATAAAAACTTTCTCACTATTTTTTTTCATAATTTTTTCCCCATTCAGTATATTATTTTCATTAATTATACCATATGACAAAAACTAGGCAAATTAAAAAAAGCTTAAGTATTTATTTTATGCGGATAACTGCGTCTAGATTCTTAGGTGTCAAAATTTTTAAAAAAATTATCAATTGATAAAAAAAAGAAAAAATGATACAATCTTGTAAGGATAATTATCAATTGATAAAATTTAGGGGTGATTTATGCTAAATGAAAGTTTCTTTGAACTATTAGAGCCTGTCATTAAAAATTTCTTAAATGAATGTGCTAGACGTACAAATGAAGGAAAATTGAAGTTAATTCCCAGAGATAAAAATATGACAAGTATATATGAAATGGGGTTAAGTATTTTTAACGTTGAAGAAATTATTAGTGAATTACAAGTTGATGATTATTATAGAGGTCCATCCTCTGATCATAAATTTCCAAATGATGATATTTGGGAGTTTATCAGTCATTATGAGACATATAAGATTTATATAAAGTTAAAATTAGATAATGATGATTTTGTTATATGTTTATCTTTTCATGAAACTGAACGCCAATTCTGATATTTATGTAATTTTAAGGAGGAGTTTATGGATAAAAAAATTATTATTTTAATTAGAGAGAAAAAAGTTAAAGTTAGAGATTTATTTATAACTTTTAATGAAAAAGTAAAATTTAATACTGAAACAAAAGAAGAAATATACGATAGAAATATCGAAATTGAAAATACTACAACACTTTATGATATATATAGATCTGAAAAAAAAATGAACTCAACAAAAGACATCATTGCTACTCGTGAAAAATATGGATTAAACCAGAGTGATTATTCTTTAGTTTTAGGATTGGGAAAAGTTACTATCCATAGATATGAAAACGGCATGTTACAAACGGAAGCCAATGATTCTATTATCACACTATCGAAAGATATTCAAAATATGAAAAAATTGCTTGAAATAAACTGGGATAAAATTTCAGAAGAAACTTATAAGCTTTTGTATGAAAGATTAAGTAACTTAGAATTATTAGAAAATCATAGAATTTTAAAAAATATTCCCTTATACACTGAAAAAAAATGTTTTGAGACAGTCCCTGTTTTTGACGTTGTTAGAAAACTTCTATGGATTGCTAATGAACTTCAACTAGAAATTACACCTTTATTTTTACAAAAGCTTCTTTATTTTATCCAAGGAATCTCTTTGAGATTTTATAATAAACCTGCTTTTCCTGAAAAAATTGTAAACTGGACATATGGACCTGTTATAGAAGATATTTACCACAAATATAAAATTTATGATAGATGTAATATATCAAAAGAGGAAAATATCTCTCTTACAGAAGGTCTTGAAGAAATTATCCTTAAAGTATTAGAAAGTTATGGGGAATTTAGTCCAAACAAATTAGTTTCTCTTACACACGAAGAAGATCCTTGGTTAGATACAACACAAAATGAAGAAATTACAAAAGAAGCAATTCTAAAATACTTTAAAAAAGTTTATAACTAATATTATTTTTTAAGCAATATAAAATTTAAGTAACTTAAGTCTGATATTCTAAAAGACTCAGGTTACTTAAATTTTTTCTATTCTTTTATATCTAGTCCCTTCCAAATTTCAATTTTACTTTAATATTTACCTATATCGTATCGTAATGATATAAAACTCTATCTTCTACCCCACAACTATCCTCTAACCCCGATATTTTTTTAAAAGTTTCTTTTATCCCTAACTCATTGATCATTCCATTTAGCTCAATAGCCTGAGGATCATTTTCATTTTGATACTTCATCGCTGCAGCTATCCCTTTCACCAAACTCTCATTTTTTAATTCATAATCAAGTGTCCCTCTCAGTGGCTTTATTAATCTGTCATTAAAACTTAACTTTCTAAGTGGTTCCCGCCCCACTCTAAATACCTCATCCTTCAGATGTGGATTCTCAAATCTAGCCAATATCTTATTGATATATTTTTCATGAGTCTCTTTCTCAAAATTGTATCTTTTTATTAGAACCTCTCCACTCTCTTTCATCGCTTCCACTACAACCTCTCTAATCTCTGGATTTTCAATACTCTCTTTCACTGTACTATGCCCATTTAACACTCCCAGATAAGCTGTTATAGCGTGTCCTGTATTTAAAGTAAATAACTTTCTTTCAATAAAAGCCATCAGATTATTTGTTAACTCCATCCCTTCAACTTTAGGAATCTCTCCTTTAAAAGCACTTTGTTGCACTATCCACTCTCTAAACTCCTCAACTTTAACATCCAAAATATTCTCTTTATTATCCATTGGTGGAACTATTCTATCCACGGCAGAATTAGGAAATCCAATATATTTTTTCATATACCCCTCCACCGTTTCTTTTGACAAGTGCTTCTCAATCTCCTCCTTTAAAAATGATGTTCCATTTATCATATTCTCACACGCTATTATATTCAAATATTCATTTATTTCAGATTTCTTTCTCGCCTCTATACCTTCGGCTAAAGTTTTGGCAATTATCTTTAAAACATTCGGTCCAACAGCAGTTGTTATAAGATTTGACTCTTTTATTCTCTCAATTATCTCATCACTATTTGACATAACTCCTAAAACATTTTTCACTCTTACAACTTTTCTATTACTTCCAACAATCTCAACGTTATACTCGTGCTTTTTATTTAACTCATCTATAATTTCCTTTGACACATCTGCAAAACAAACTTCATATCCACTTTGAGATAATATCTTTCCAATAAAACCTCTCCCTATATTTCCTGCCCCAAACTGCAATGCTTTTTTCATCTCTATTCCTCCATTAAACATTAAATGTCTTATAAATTTTTTCAGCATTTTTTTCATTTTTCAAAGCTAAGACTTCATCTTCATCCTCTATCACATCAGCAATTTTTGATATTATCTCTACATGTTCATCATTTTTTCCGGCTATTCCTATTAAAAAATATGCCTTATTTCCATTTCCAAAATCTATTCCCTCCGGGTACTGCAAAATTACAATTCCAGATTTTAAGACTTCTTTCTTTCCATCCACTGTTCCATGAGGAATAGCCACATAGTTTCCAATATATGTAGTCGAAATTTTTTCTCTCTCCTGCATATACTTACTATATCCTTTCTCCACATAACCCAACTTCTCTAAGTGCATAGCTACCGCATCAATAGCCTTCTCTTTACCCACACTCTCTAAACCTGTTAAAACTCCATCTTTTTTTAAAATATCAGAATTTATATCGACCTTTTTAATCGCTTTTTTTTCACTACTTTCCACTTGTATATGAATATCTTTAAATCTCTCTTTTAAATTCTCAACCAAAGAATCATAGAACTTATGATTCATAAAATTATCTATTGATATATGTATTGGTGACATCACCGTTTTTTTAGCTCTTTCCGTCAAATCTTTATGAGTTATTACTATATCCATATCCTCTGTTAGATTTGAGATTGAACAGTTTGTAACCTCTATCGGCAAATTAGCTGCTTCTACCTTTTTTCTTAATACTCCAGCTCCCATAGCACTCGATCCCATCCCAGCATCACACGCAACTATTATCTTTGATATTTTTTCTAAACTCTTACTTCCAGCTACAAAAGTTTTTATAGATTCCATATCGTCCTCTATCTCTTTTGAGCTTTTTAACACTATTGTTGCTGTCACAAAAGTAACAGCCGTTGCTCCAACTACTGACATCAATACTGGTAACATCTCACCCTTTGGAACTAAAGCCATAATTGCAAAGATACTTCCCGGTGATGGCGGTGCCACTAATCCTCCATTGAATAGAACATTTATGAATATCCCTGTCATTCCTCCAAATACAAGTGATACAATCAGCATTGGCTTCATTAAAATATACGGGAAATAGATTTCATGTATTCCTCCAAAAAAATGGATTATCGCTGCTCCTGAAGCTGAATCTTTAGAAACTCCCTTGCCAAACATCATATAAGCTAAAAGTACTCCTAAACCTGGACCTGGATTTGCTTCAATCAAGAAAAACAGGGATTTTCCCGTTTCTGAAACCTGCTGAATTCCAAGTGGTCCAAAGACACCATGATTTATAGCATTATTTAAAAATAAAACTTTTGCTGGTTCAACAACTAGTGACGTCAATGGTAATAGTCCCGCTTGAACTAACCTATTCACTCCAACTCCAAGCAGAGTATTTAATTGCTCTACAACTGGACCAACACCATAAAAAAATACAATTGCCAGTATCAATCCAACAATTCCTGCTGAGAAGTTATTTACTAACATCTCAAATCCTGATTTTATTTTTCCTTTCATTTTTTCATCAAATTTTTTGATTGCATATCCACCTACTGGTCCTGCAATCATAGCCCCTATAAACATTGGAATTGATGTCCCACAGATAACTCCAACCGTCGTTATAGCTCCTACGATAGCTCCCCTATCTCCAGCTACCAACTTTCCACCGTTGTATCCTATAAGTAGTGGAAGTATATAGGTAATCATAGGTCCTACCATTTTTGCTAACTGCTCATTTGGAAACCACCCTGTCGGTATAAATAATGCTGTCAAAAGTCCCCAAGCTATGAATACACCTATGTTTGGCATAACCATTCCACTCAAGAATCTTCCAAAAGCCTGAACTTTTACCTTAAACTCTGAACTTTTCATTTTTATCCTCCTATTTCCCTTTCTTCTTTCTGTCCAAATGATACTAAAAACCTTTAAGGCCTTCAAAGGTCAATGATTTCAAAGAAAATCTATCTTTTAAATTTCAAAAAAAATGGAAATAAAAAAGCTACCAAAAATTGGTAGCTAGCAAATTTATATTATTTTCTACTTTGATTTAATATTTTTTAAAAATTTCTCCGTGTCTAAATTATCCTTCTCAATATCTTTGAAATATCTATATGTTGAAACTTTTAGTTCACCACACGACTCTTCACTTGCAACTATAATACCTTTTCTATGAAGTTGTAGAGCTGATACTGTCCACATATGATTTATTCCACATTCAACAGCTTTATGTAGAGCAAGAGCCTTAGCATGAGTGTCAACTAAAATCATAACTTCCTCCGAATCTAAAACTGTTGCAACTCCGACTGTCATTGCAACCTTCGGAACCCTATTCATATCTCCAGCAAAAAATCTTGAATTAGCCATAATTGTATCTTGAGTTAACTCCTTATCTCTGGTTCTTGAACTTAAAGATGAACCTGGCTCATTGAAGGCTAGATGCCCATCAGCTCCTATTCCTCCAACAAAAAGATGAATTCCTCCAACTGCTTTTATTTTTTCTTCATATCTTTCGGCCTCTGCTTTTAAATCTTCACAAAGTCCATCTAAAATATTTATATTCTCCTTAGGTATATTTACATGATTAAAAAAGTGCTTATGCATATAATAGTGGTAACTCTGCTCATCATTAGGTCCTAATCCTACATATTCATCCATATTAAATGTTATTACATTTTCAAAAGATACATCTCCCTCTCTATATAACTCCACTAACTTCTTGTACATCTTTTCTGGTGTACTACCTGTTGGCAATCCTAAAACAAATGGTTTCTCTTTTGTAGGTTTAAACTCTTTTATTTTTTTCACCACATAAGCTGCTGCCCAATCTCCAATATTTCCTTCTGGAATTATCAATCTCATCCAAACACCCCTTTTTGAATTTTTATTACTTCCAACTCTAATTCATTTGAATTAAAATATCAAGGTTAAAACATTTCATTTTTTTTTGAAATAAACAGTTACATTTTTTTTGAAAAAAATATGTTAAACTATTTTATAATTTATTTGGAGGTTGTCATTTTGATGATTTATAAGATAGGAAATTTCTTTAGTAAACTTATTCTAAAAAACATATATCTATTTATCACTTTAGGAATTATCCGTTGGAATCTATATTATTTTCCACACCTAGAACTGTACGGAAAATATTTTGAGATATATCTTTTACCTATGGCTCTTGCCTATAGCGCTGGAAATATTTTAGAAAAAAATAGCGGCGGAATTGTAGCTATTATCTCTATGAGCGTATCTATATATCTATATCCAGATTCCACTATCAATCAAGGAATTGCTGTTGGAGTTATCTCCGGTTTTTTAATTAAATACTTAACTATTCTTATTAAAAAATACGTATATAGTGGCTTTCAAATGTTTCTTTTTAACTTTTTGTATCCACTGGTCGCACTTATCACCGGTGGAATCTTCTACTTTATTTTAGAACATACCAACTACTATCTTGAGAGCATATCTAATTTTTTAATAGGAGTTGTTAAAAATGTTTATGCTTTAATCATTCTCACACCAGTTTTGGAGATAGGAAAAGTTTTCTTCTTCAATAATATTATAAATCATGGAATACTTTCTATTCTTGGTTTCAATGATCTAAATGAAAAAGGAAAATCACTTCTCTTTCTACTAGAAACAAATCCTGGTCCTGGCCTTGGAGTTCTTTTAGGCTTATTTTTAATTAAGTCTAGAACTTCACAAAGGGTAAATCTATTATCAAATATATTTGTTCAAGTTATTGGGGGAATACACGAAATCTATTTCCCTTATATTTTAAAAAATTTAAAACTTCTATGGGCTGTATTTTTGGGTGGATTATCTGGGAATTTAATTTTTTATATATTTAAAACAGGACTTATAGGAATAGCTTCACCCGGAAGTATTCTAAACCTCATTCTACTTTCAAAAGATAGAGATTACATCTATATACTTTTAGGCTTTGCTGTTTCAACAGCAGTTTCCTTTTTTACAACCTATGTCATTTTAAAAAAGCCTAAAGTAGAGAATCTTCCTTCAAAAACTAAGAAGGAATTAAACGATATGGCAATACCAGATATACAAAATATTAAAAAAATAGTTTTCCTATGTGATGCAGGAATGGGTTCTAGCGCTATTGGTGCTAATATACTAAAAAATATCTTTGAAAAAACTAAATATAGACATATCGATATCAGCAACAGCTATATAGGAGATGCTCTCCCTAAAGTGGATTTAATTGTTACCCATGAAAAATTAAAAAAACGTGTAATTGAAAAATATCCAGACATCTCTAAACTTTATTTAGAAGATTTTTTAGATAAGGAGTTCTATATTGAAAAATTTTTAAAAAATGAATATTTAGAGATGCAATTGAATCTATCTTTAAAATCTACTTCCAAGAAAGAAGCACTCAAGCTCCTTGGAAAGGAACTTGAAAACTCTGGCTTCGCTGCAAGTGGCTATAGCGACAGTTTGGTAGAAAGAGAGATAACCTGCTCCACATATATTGGAAATGGTATAGCTATCCCTCACGGTTCCCACTCATCTTTAAATCTAATTAAAAAAAATGGAGTAGTTATTCATCACTACCCATATGGTATTGATTTTGAAAATGGCGAAAAAGTTTATATTTTAATTGGAATCACCATAAAAAATCAAAATCTCCGTCTAGATTATATCGCTAATATTATTGAAAGTATTGAAAACGAGGAATTAATCGAAAATCTTATTCTATCAGATTATGAAGAGGATTTTAAAAACGCATTTAATGGAGGTGTCTATGTTAAATAAACGTTGTATCGAAATTATTAAATATTTAGTTGATAATAATTTACAGCTATCTTTAAAAGAGGCTGCCAATTTTTTTAATATAAGCGAACGTAGCATTAGATACGACATTGATAATATAAATTACCATTTAGAAAAAAATGGGTATATGGAAATTGAAAAATTTCAAAAAGGTATCTATTCAACAAGAGAAAGTATTAAAAACCTTCAACTTTTTTTGGAAGAAATTCTACATAAATTCTATGTTTTTACCTCTGATGAAAGACGAGAGTTTTTAAAAGTTAAATTTCTTTTTAATGAAAACAACAGGCTCTTGGAAATTGGTGAAGATTTAGACGTGAGTTTAAGCACTATTAAATTAGATTTAAAGGAGGTTAAAACTTTTTTTGACACTAACACTTTAGAGTTAAATTTTATCTCCAAACAAGGAGTTGTTTTAGAGGGTAAAGAAGAAAATATCAGACAACTTCAACTTAGATATATAACTAGATATATTGAAATCAATAAAAATAGATACAGATCACGGTATCTTTCAGGTGGAACCTACGGTTTAAACTTCATAGCCAGTTCTATCATAGAAAATTTAGATGATTCAATTTTAAGTTTAATCAAATTCTTCATTAAAAGAATAGAGAAAAAACTAGATATTATAATATCTGATGAAGCTTTTAATATTTTAACATTCTATATAAATCTATGTATTGCGAGAATAAAAAGAAATCATATTATTGATAATCGTCAACAAAATCGCGAGTTTCTGCTAAAGACCAGTGAATATAGTGTCATATCTCAAGAGATATCTCATCTTGAAAATGAGTTTTCTATAACTTTTAATGAGAGTGAGGTTTTAGTTTTGACAGAACTCTTTTTAGGAAGTCATTCATATAACTTCAACTCCTCTTTTTTGGAGAACTGGATTGAATTAGAAACTACTGTAGTTGAGATTATTAAAATTATGGGTTATCAGTTAAATATGGATTTAACAGGAGATAAAACTCTCATAGATGGGTTACTTAATCACTTAAAACCAGCTTATTATCGAATAAAAAATAATATATCTCTCGAAAATCCAATAGCTAAAGAGGTAGAGATAACATATTTCGATCTTTACTCGACAGTAAAAAAAGTTAGTAAACCCATTTTAGAGAAATACCTTGGAAAAAATCTTCCAGAAGAGGAGATTGCGTATATAACTCTCCACTTTAAAACTGCTACAGATAGATATTTAAGTAATAATAGAAAAACTAAGAATCTACTTTTAGTTTGTGGTCTTGGCTACGGAAGCTCAAAAATTTTAGCTCATAAATTAAGTGAGCTATATGATGTAAATATAATTGATACTATTCCATATCACAAATTCTTAGAGATAAAAAGCTTCAAAGATGTAGACATTATAATATCCACTATGGATCTTGAGCCACACTTAGATATACATATCCCCATAGTTAAGGTTCATCCAATACTTTCTAAAGATAATAAAGAAAAACTTATATCACTGGGGTTGAGTGAACAAAAGAGAAAAGTATCCTTAAAAAATATTCTTGAAACAATCAAAGAGAGTTGTAATATCTTGGATGAAGAAAAACTTATAGTTGGGCTAAAAAGAAATCTTAGAAATTTTTATATCAACGATTTTGAAGATAAAAAAAATCCAAATTTAAAAACTCTTTTAAATTTAAGTTCAATCTCTTTCTCTGAAAGTGCGAATAGCTGGCAAGAAGCTATCAGAAAATCTGGAGCTATCTTGGTGAAAAATGGTTCTGTGGACGAAAGGTATATTGAAGATATGATTGAAGTTATCAACAAAAATGGAAGCTACATGATTATGAACAATAAAATTGCTTTCCCTCATGCTAGAACTAGTCAAGGGGTTTTTAAAACTGATATGAGCTTAATTCGTTTTAATACTCCGATAGAGTTTCCAGGAAACAAAGTTGCCAGAGTTATCCTATGTTTTTCAAGCAAAGATCAAAAAGAGCATATGGATGCTCTAAATGATTTTATAACCTTAATTGAAAAAGAAAGTATTCTAGAAAAAATAGAATATGCCACTCAAAATGAAGTTCTAGAATTGATAGATAAATTTTATAAAAAAAGCTAGGTGAAATTTTACCTAGCTTCCCACTCATCTAAAGAGATATAAAAATTTTACTTTCTCTCTTTATACATCTCCTCATAATATCTTTGATAATCTCCAGATGCTACTTCCTCTACCCAGCTTTGATTATCTAAATACCATCTAATAGTTTTCTCTATCCCCTCTGTAAACGGTGTCTCTGGATACCATCCTAGTTCTGTCACTATCTTAGTTGGATCGATAGCATATCTAGCATCATGTCCCAATCTATCCTGTACATAGCTTATTAAATCATAGTTGATATTAGATAAATCAGTAGTTAGAACTCTTTGATATTCTGGCTCTTCCCTCATAATTCTAGCTATTATATCTATGGTTAACTTCACTATATTGATATTTTGTTCTTCATTAAATCCACCAATATTGTAAACTTCATGTACCTTAGCATTGGATATAACCATATCTATACCTTTACAGTGATCCATTACATATAACCAATCTCTTACATTATCTCCCTTTCCATATACGGGAAGTTTCTTTCCTGCTAGAATGTTTTTTATAATTAATGGAATCAACTTCTCTGGAAAATGATATGGACCGTAGTTATTTGAACATCTCGTTATATTAAAAGGAAACTTATATGTCTCACCATAAGCCATCACTATCATATCCGACGCTGTTTTAGATGCTGAATATGGACTTCTTGGATCTAGCGGTGTAGATTCCGTAAACATCTTATCCCCATAAGTCTGAAGATTTTTTCTTCCACTCGCTATTTTAGCCACTGCTTCATCTAGCACAAGTTCTCTTGGAATATCAAAGTCTTTACTTAAACTACCATATACTTCATCTGTTGAAACATGATGAAATTTTTTCCCCTCTTTATAAATAGGGTATCCTTTCGAATCTTTTCCAACACTCCAAAACTTCTTAGCAACTTCCATTAGATTTTGTGTTCCAAGTATATTTGTCTCTAAAAAAATCTGAGGATTTTCTATACTTCTATCCACATGGCTTTCTGCTGCAAAATTCACCACATAGTCCACATCATATTGCATAAATATATTTTCAACAAGTTCTCTATTACAAATATCCCCTTTAATGAAAGAGACTCTACAATCATTTAATTCGTCACGTATTGTTCCTAAATTTCCCGCATAAGTCAATTTATCTAATACAATTAACTTTACATTATCATATTTTTCTAACATATATTTAATAAAATTTGCACCAATAAATCCTGCTCCACCTGTTACTAAATAAGTTTTCACCTATAGCTCCCCCTTCTCTTTCATCTCTTCTAAAAATCTATCTATTCCATTTTTCCAAAACGGAATCTTCTCTCCTATGACCTCTTCTAATTTACTACTATCCAACTTCGAGTACTTTGCTCTTTTAGCTGGAAGAATAAAGTCACTACTTTTTGCTCTTTTTAAAGTTCCTTTCCATCCAATAGAATCCAAAACATATTTCGCTTGATCATATTTTGAAGCTACTCCACCACTACTTAAATGATATAATCCATATCTTTTAGTTTCTATAAGTTTTAAAGAGTATAAAGCCAAATCATATGAATATGTAGGAACTGATACTTGATCGTCCACTATTCCTAACACATCCCTAGATTTACTCCAGTTTATAACCTGTCTATTAAAATTGTTATTAGCTATTCCAAATACCCATGATGTTCTTACTACAAAACTTCTAGCGTAAGTCTCTAATACCATTCTTTCACCTTCGGCTTTAGCCTCTGAGTATATAGAAAGTGGCTTTGGAATATCCTCTTCTGTATAAGGAGTATCTTTCCCTCCATCAAAAACAAAATCTGTAGAATATGTTATATAATCTGCTCCTATCTCTTTAGCAACCAATGCTAAATCTCTTGGCGCATACGCATTTAGCTTGTAACACATCTCTACCTCTTCCTCGGCTTTGTCCACGTTGTTATAAGCGGCACAATTTATTATGAGAGCAATATTTTTATGTTTCACAAACTCTCTCACTGCATCTATATCTGTTATATCTAACTCTTTATAATCTGTCGCTATAAAGTCTATATTTTTTTCTTTAAATATCCTTTGGAAATCATACCCCAATTGCCCATTAGCTCCTGTAATCAGTATCATCCTATGACCACTCCACTTTCGATAAATTCTTTTAACGTCTGCTGTTTTTTATCCTTATCTGAGAGTAAAATCTCATCTATCGACAAGCCATATTTTTCAAAGTTCCAATCTATATCTATATCAGAGTCATTCCATAGTACGCCAGAGTCAAATTCCGGGGCGTAATAATCTGTACATTTATATTGAAACTCCGTATTGTCCTCTAAGGTCAAAAATCCATGTGCAAATCCAGGTGGAATATAAAACATTTTTTTATTTTCAGCTGTCAATTTTACTAAAAAATACTTTCCAAAACTGGCGCTATCTCTTCTAAGATCTACAGCCACATCCAAAACTGAACCAGCTGTTACTCTAACTAACTTCCCTTGAACATATTTTGTTTGAAAATGTAGCCCTCTCAACACACCTTTTTTAGATTTGGAGTGATTATCTTGAACAAATTCAACATCTAGCCCTATCTGAGAAAAATCTTTTTTGGAGTAACTTTCCATAAAAAATCCTCTATTATCCCCAAACACTGTTGGCTCTATTACAATCAAATCCTTTATCCCTGTTTCCACTCTTTTAAACTTATTCATGACTACTCCTTTATCAAATCCATTAAATATTCACCATAGTGTGACTTTAATAGAGGCTTTGCTAACTGTTCCACTTTCTCCTTAGATATCCATCCATTCTTATAAGCAATCTCCTCCAAACAAGCTACCATCACTCCTTGTCTACTTTGAATTGTCTTCACAAAGTTGGAGGCTTCCAAAAGTCCATCATGAGTTCCTGTATCAAGCCATGCCATTCCTCTACCTAAACTCAATACATTTAAAGTTCCTTCTTTTAAATACATCTCATTCAATGTTGTTATCTCTAACTCTCCCCTGTGCGACGGTTTAACAGCTTTAGCTTTTTCTACAACAGTGTTGTCATAAAAATATAGTCCCGGAATCGCAAAATTTGATTTTGGCTTCTCTGGCTTTTCTTCCAAAGATATAGCTTTTCCGCTCTCGTCAAACTCCACCACACCAAAAGACTTCGGATTATTTACATAGTACCCAAAAATTGTAGCTCCAGTCTCTCTCGTAGCTGCCTCTTTTACTATCCCTGTAAGACCATGCCCATAGAACATATTGTCTCCAAGAACTAATGCGCACGCTTCATTTCCTATAAACTTTTCCCCTATAATAAAGGCTTCTGCAAGACCATTTGGTTGCTCTTGAATAGCATATTCTATTTTAAGTCCTAAATCACTTCCATCACCTAATAACTCCTCAAAAGTTCCAATATCCCTTGGAGTAGATATCACTAAAATATCTTTAATACCCGCTAACATCAAAACAGATAATGGATAATAAATAAGTGGTTTATCATATATCGGTGTTATTTGCTTACTTATTGCTTTTGTTACTGGATACAGTCTAGTCCCTGATCCCCCTGCTAATATAATCCCTTTCATTCTCAGCTCCTTTATTTTTTAACTGAAAAAATAGACTCCACTTTTTCCAAAGTTTCTAAATCTAATTTTTGATACAGTTCTTTTTTCACTTCATGAATTTTTTCTAGATTTATCGTACTCCATTCCACTTTCAACATTCTTTCTACTATCTCCTGTGGATATCTATACTTTAATACTCTTGCTGGGTTTCCACCCACAACTGCATATGGTGGAACGTCTTTAGTCACAACACTCCCGGCTGCAACTATTGCTCCCTGACCTATTACAACTCCAGATAAAATTAAAGAGTTCGTTCCTATCCACACATCATCCTTAACTATTATAGGTCCTTTCGTTTTAGCTTCCATCTTCTCCCCAAAGAATTTTACTTTGAAAGGAAAGGTTGTAAATGTATCAATTTCATGATTCCCACCTAGTAAAAACTTTACTCCCTCTGCAATAGATACAAAATTTCCTATCTCTAACCGCTCTTCTTCACTTCCCCAACTTTCAACTGCTATAGATCCATATGAAAATTTCCCAACCTTCACTTTTTCTATTGGAAAATCAAATATATTCACTGGAAATACCTCTGTATCTGGATTTTTCTCTCTCCATCTCTTTTTAAAGTTTGAAGTGTATCGTTTTTTTTTAAGGTATTTTCTTATCTTTTTTATCATTTTTATAATTTTCTCCTATACTCAGACCAAATATTAAATACGCCATTTCGAAAACTCTATTGGAGTAGATAACATTATCAAATTGACCTAAAATAAATATATAAATCCACAGAAGTAAAGCTAAAATACTAAATGTATTACTTTCAAAAGTATTATATTTTATATTTTTTATTATAAGATATAATATATAAAAACTTAGCAATAAATAAAAGAATATTCCTATAATTCCTTGATTTATTAGAAGTTCTATATAATCATTGTGAAATGCACTCAGCTTCCCATGTCCTATACTTAAATTATTAAAATAAAAACTAAATCCTTTTCCTAAAAGCATACTGTCATTGTCTTTCAATATTTCTAGTGTAGTCTTTAGTATTTGAGTCCTTCCATCCTTCAACAAATCGTCTATAAAAAATAAACTTTTAAACCTCTGATTTAATTTTAAAACTATTGCTATTAAGCCACTGAATAAAAATACTATTAAAAAGAACTTTTTTTTATTTATTTTTAATTTTAAAGAATAAACGCTAAATAAAACCACTAAACTTACTAAAACGCTCAAAATTGCATTTCTTGACTGAGAAACTGCAAGCAATAGAAAAAAGCTCCAACTTCCAAAAATAACTCCTATTATTTTTGCCAATCTCTCTTGAAAGCAAACAATTGCTATAACACAAAATATTGTTATTAAGCCTAATACAAATCCCACGTAATTCGGATTTCCCCACATCCCACTAATCCTATGTCTAAAAAATCCATATTTTAGACCAAAATTTGTTATTTTTATGAGTGGTGATATCGAGGCAACGCAAACAAATGGCACTATATATCTTGTTTTTTCATATCCTATGTTGAGATTCAATCCTATTAAAAATAATAAAAAACCTTTAAATACAATAGAATTAAGCATATCAAATCGCTCATCCAAAATAAAATTATTCAATTTTAAAACTTTATAATAACTTAATAAAAAAACAACTGTATTTATAACAATTAGTGTATATAATTTTTTACTATCCCTGTCAAAATAAATCTTTTTATTTCTATACAACGTCGCACCAATAATAGATATTATTAAAATATTATCATATTTAAAGGTTCTTTTTATTATCATTTCGTAAATTAATATAAATAAAAATAAAATCTGTATATATTCTACTTTTATTTTTTTTAAAATTTTTGCCAACGCTTTCTCCTTATATTCTTTTTTAGTTTAAAAAACCTACGCAATACTTCTGCATAAAATATACTTCTTTTTAAAGCTTTTATTATCTTTTTCTCTTCCAGTTTATCAGTCACACTCTCCGTTATTTTTCCCAATTTTATATCCTCGATAAATTCCATATAAACCTTTAAATAGCTAGGATTTCTTTTCATAAAGCTACTGTAAAATCTTTTATACTTTATATGAGTATAGAGATAACTATATTTGAAAATATAGATGTATTCCTCATACTTCCCTATCAAAAAATGTTCTTTTAATTTTTTATAGCCTAAATAGTAATCCTCAATAGGTACAACTTTTGAATTCATTAAGCTACGAGTATTCTTTACATAGTAATAATAACTCTTCTCTTTTAATTTTGTTACCACTTCAGAGTTATCCAATATATTTAATAGAGTATATGCGTCTTCACCATATCTTAGTCCACAATCAAAAAAAGATGCTTTTATGCACTTCTTTTTATATAGTTTATTCGACATAGAAAAACTTAATTTATCGGATAAAAGCTTTTTTATGACACTCTCTGAGCTCTCTATCCTCTCTATATTTTCGAAAATTAATTTTTTATTGCTTCCTTCCATATAAACTATATCTGAAATACATATATCTGCTTTTGAGAGAGTTATCTGATTATACATATTCTCTATATAGTCCAAATCTATGAAATCATCTGAATCTAAAAACATTATGTACTCACCATTGGCAACTTCATAACCTACTTTTCTAGCTTGAGAACTTCCTTTATTCAACTGTGTTATAACTCTTATCTGATTGAACTTCTTTAAAACCTCTTCTGTTCTATCCACTGATCCATCATTTACAACTATAATCTCTGTATTTTTAAACGTTTGATCTATTATACTTTTTACGGCTCTCTCTATATAAATTTCGGCGTTATATGCTGGTATTACAATACTTATTATAGGTGTATTTTCCATCTATTTCTCGCCTCCAATATGGCTAAATACATTTTGTATACTCTATAGTTTAGCTTATCAAAAAAATTATAACTTAAATCTAAATCCTCTACTATCTGCCTTTTATCCAATATTCCTGAATGCTTTCTTTCCAAGGTATCTATATGCTTCAAGGTCATTACTTTTAAATAACTTTTTACTACGCTTTTATATTTGAAATCTAAATCCTCTATAATATACCTCTTTATTTCAAAATCTTTATATACAAATCCCTCTATTGTTTTAGGCTTTAAACTTTCATTTTCTCCAAATCTATACAGTGCTATTGGATAGTTCTCGTACTTATAAATCTCTCCCTCCTTACTGTACTTATAAAAGAACTCCCAATCTGAACTCGGATACATCTCTTCTTGAAATCCATCAATTTTTAATGCTATTGATCTTTTAAAACATATCCCCACAATTCCAGTCAATTCGTCTCCTCTCATAAAAAATTGGCTGAGTACTTTTTTCTTTTCAATACTTTTTTGGGGTTCTATATAAACCTCATCCAAAGATTTTTCTCTCAAATCAATAACTAAAGGCTTATAGAAAATAAAATCTGCAGCCTTATTTTCCTTTATTGTCCTACTAATTGTAGAAATATAATTTGGAAAAAGTATATCGTCATCATGCAACATACAAACCCATTCTGTTCTAGCTAATTCTAAACACCTATTCCAATTTCCAAATAAACCTAAGTTTTTTTTATTTTTATATAACATAATTTTAGGGCTATTAATCTCTTCAATCAACTTTTCAATTTTACTGTTTTTTTCAGGTGAATCCTCCACTACAATAATTTCATAAGGCTCAAAACTATCTTGATTCAATGCACTTGCTAAAGCTTCTTTCAGTAAGTGATCTCTATTATAAGTGGGAATGACAATGCTCACTTTAGGAACTTCCTCGCTATATTTTCCAAAAACTAATTCTGATTCTATCTCTTTGTATTTCTCTATGTTTTTTCCCATCAATAATCTCCTAAATTTAAGCTTTTTATTATTGAACTATATTTAAATCTATTTTTATAGTTATCTATTAGTTTCTCCTTTTTTTGTAAATCTATTTTCCCGTCAATAATTTTTCTTACCTTTTCTATCAACTCATTTTCGTCAACTATTGAAAAAATCTCACCAACTTTTTCAGCATCAGTTATATCTTTAGCCGCACACGTATTTGATGTCAAAACATAGTTGTTAAATGCCATCGCTTCAACCATAACTATTCCAAAACTTTCCCATTTGGACGGTAAGATAAAAACTTTACTTCTGTTATAATACTCATATAAAAGCTCTCTATCTTTAACTATACCCGTAAAAATAATATTTTCTTTTTTCTCTGGAAATCTTTGAAAAAAATCGTCAATTTTTTTCTGAAATTTACTTTCAATACTTCCTACAAAGAAAAATTTCCAATCTTTTAAATCTACCTTTTCTAAAACTTTTAACAAAAATTCAGTGTTTTTTTCTTCAGTGCCCAATCTCCCAACTGTTAAAAATATATTTTCTTTTTCTTCATAATTTTTTAATTTAAAATTCTTTTCAATCAAAAGGTCATCATATCCATTTGAAAGCAGTATAGTTCTTCCCTCTGTGGAAACCCCAGCATATGAATTTTTCATTTTATCATAAGCTTCCCTAGTTTCGTAGCTTATTAAATTTGCTATTTGAACCAATTTTTTTCGCTTATCATACTCTTTTATCTCTCTTCTCTTTCTAAAAAACTCTCTTAAATTTCTTGGTTTCATTTGAGTTTTTTTTATCTCTTTCTCATAGACACCTAAATTAAAGTCGGCTTTTATAAAGACTTTTCCGTTTGGATTAAATTTCTTATAAAAAAATGCGTTCCAATAACTACACTTTGTTACATGAAATAACATCAAAACATCAATATCTTTGGCATTTTTACATATATACCTGTAAAGAGGTATTCTTTTTATAAACATTACCCATGGAGCAAATTTCTTCATCTTTTTAAACCATCTTGGAATTTTTACGATTTTTACTCCTCTGACATCTTCAGGTAAGTCTTCTTTTAAATCACAAGTCACTATTTCGCTTTCAAAGCCTAGTACATTGTGAGCATAAATTGGAATCATACCATTATCTTTTCCAATCCAAGTATACTCAAACTCCTCACAGATATGAACAAATTTCACATTTTTCTCCTCTCTACTTCAAAGTATATTTACTAACTTTATCTCCATCCAGAGAATTTTTTATCCCATATTTGCAAAAATAATCTTTTCTTTTAAATATCTCTTTCTTTCTTTCGTAATAGTATTCCTCATTTAGGCTTTTTTTCTTGCTTGGATCAAATAGATGATAAAGGTGTAGCTGAATTAAATCGGTTTTTAACTCTCTACTTTTAACTCCTGAAACACATAGCCTATTTCCGAAGTCATCATCCTCATACCCCCATCCCTGATATTTTTCATCATATCCATTTACTTTTAAATAATCTTCCTTAAATAAGCCATAACTCATTCCAGCCAATCTTATTCCTCTCTTATTTAAACAAAAACGTTGTAAAATTCTTCTTTTTTTATCTAATCTATATTGATGTAGCATATTTTCAAAATATTTTTGAGGAACAATCTCTTTTATTATACAATAATCTTTAGTTCTATTTAATTTTTCTAATATTAATTTTTTTTCTTCAAACTCCGTATTGTGAGCTCTTCCCATCAAATATTCATTTTTTTTAGCATTTCTTAACATTTTTTCAATATAATCATTTGGAAATATCAAATCTTGGTCGCAAAAGATTAAATACTCTCCTTCTGATTCTCTAACTGCGTTATTTAGTGCTCTTGTTTTTCTAAAGCCTCTATCCTCTTGATAGATATGTTTTATCTTAAATTTAGCCTTCTCTATTAAATCACCTATATAATCTAGAACTTTTTCCGAAGAGCCATCATCCGTTATTATCAATTCATATGGCTGTATCTTTTGATTTAATAAACAAATAAATAGGGCTCTTAAGTGTTCCAATCTATTATATACAGGAACAATTACTGAAACTTTTATATTTTCCATCCTCTATCCCTTAACCTTTTCTTTTTTTCTTTTATTTTCTCAACAAGTTTTAATCTTTTTAGCTTCTTCATCCCTAAAGCTAAATAATAATACCACTCTTTCTTATAGGGATATTTCATCTCTTTATAGGAATCATTTCTCATCGTTATCATATCATAATGTGCTCTATATCTTCCAAAAAACATTCTTTTCCCCTGAGTATCCAATATTTTTATTTCACCATTTTTTACTAAGAAATTCCCTGGATTAAAATCACCATGATATGAGCCTTTGTTATGTATTTTCTCCACTAACCTAACAAATTCATCATTATACTTTATATCTATCTCGCCATCAAAATAGTCCATTAAAATTGCCGAATATGTTATCATTCCAAACTTTCTTGTATTTATCACTAATCTTGGAAGAATTAACTCCTTAATACCCTCATTATACAATCTAGTTACATTTTTTAAAGTTGCCAATGCTTCGCCAGCTTTAAATATTGACATCACTTTTCTCTGTGGTATTCTATATTCATTACGAGGCTCTTTCAGTATATATTTTTTACCGTCTATTTCTATAAGAGCTACATAATTTCTTTTAGTGTCCTTTAATTTTTTTATAACTATAAAATCTTTTTCAATTATTTTTTTACCTATATTTTCATACTCATCATCAAAAAAATACAAATTATTTTCTTTATAAATCTCTTTTTTTAACATTCTCATCCTCTTTTTATAGTTTTAACTCCTCTAAAGCACTTTCCACTTGTTCAACCTTTATACTATTTAATATATCTGTTCCATGGTATCCATCATTTTCTGGCTCAACTCCATCTCCTTTTATAACTCTTAAATTATCAAATGGATGTTGCCAGATAGTCATATTAGTCCAAAATAGGCAAATGTAGCTTTTTCTCAGTGCAAATGCTATATTTGAAAGTCCTGAGTCGTATCCCAAAAAGAAGTCTGAATCATTTATTACCCTTATTGTTTCAACCAAAGAAATTTTTCCTATATAACTCTCTATATTTTCACAACCACAACTTTCGAGTAGTTGCTCCGAATAATGCTGCTGTTTTTTACCATTCCCCAAAAGTACTATTTTTTTATTTGGATATCTCATAGAAAGCATTTTCAAAATTTTAGACATATTTTTTATTGGTAAAGTTTTTTGTTCGGAGGATGCTCCCACTCCAATACTTATTATATCACTATATTTTCTCTCTTTAAACATCTCTCTCATATCAGGTCTTAATTCCTCTCTCGTGAAAGATCTATTCAATACCTCATCCATCAATAAAATTTGTCTATCTAATACATACGTCTTATTGTCATCCACTTTTATTGCTTTATTCATATATATGCTACTTTCTTCGCTACACAATCCTATTTTATCATCACAAATTATATACTTTAAAATTTCACCTATCCCAATATGCTCAAATAATATAACTCTCTTAAATGAAAGTTCATTTAATCTCTTGAAAAATTCTACTCTATATTCTGCATTTTTTATAGGATTTTTTAACTTTTTCAATCCCAAAACATTATACCCCAACTCTTGAAATACGGATTCCCATTTGTCTCTACACATGATATATAGATTTTCCTTACCATAATAATCAGCTAAAATCTTAAATGATGTTGTTTTTACAACATTATCCCCTAAAGCTTCTAAAGATATCACCAATACGTTCTCTGTTTGCTTTTTCTTAAAATCCCTTTTGAATTTTTTAAACCATCTTTCAAATAAAAAATCTGCTAACTTTGATTTTAAATAGCTTGATTTTAGATAGTCTGGTTTTACTTTTTTTATCTCTCTAATTCCTCTTAAAATTTTATACCTCATTTTCCTCCTCAGTACACTTCTAGCTTTTTCACATCAAATTTATTTATATCTGCTTCCTCTCCAGCTACTGGTATATCACTAGAAAATACCTGCTTCGCCAGTGGTGAATTGGGTCCCCAAACTACTGAATTATTATCCCCTGTATCAAGTCGATAAACTGCTGTCATAGGTATCCCTTCTGCCACTCCTATGTGTACAATTGAAGTATCCGGAGTTATTATATATTTAGAATACCTTATCAGTTCAACAACCTCCAGTATTCCAGAAAGAGTTGGGTATTTTACTCTTTCTCTATCTCCTAAAATCTCTATTATCTCCTCTATTTCACTTTTTTTTCCAGATTCCCCTATAAATACTAACATATTTTTAGAATCTTTTAAAATCTTTCTACTTATCTCCAAAGTTTTTTCTCTATTAAAACTTCTGTGTTTACTAGCTGCATACGGGTTTAAAATCACTATATTCTCTGGATTCCCGAGCTCATGTAACCTTCTTTTAATCTCATCCTTTACAACTACTCCCGTATATATATCATAGTCCAAATTGGGGTTCACTATTCCAAAAATATTGAGTATACTTTCATACATATTAGTGATATGCTTCCTATAATTCTTTTCATAACTTATATCGAAAAGTTGCCAATCACTTTTATCTAACCCTATATTCACCTTAGCTTTACATAGATTTATAAACTTCATTTGATTTACACGGAGCATCTCTGAGAAGTCAACCAATACATCATAACTCTCTTTAGATATGATATGAGCTAACTCTCTTTCCTTGCCTTTTTTATACTCATGAATCACATTCACATGGGGATTAAATTTTATAATATCCGTAGCTGTACCTCTACTTACCACCCCTATTTTAATATCTGGATATCTCTTTTGTATCTCCCTAAATACAAGAGTATTTATAACCATATCCCCTATTTTCCCATCATAACGTAAAAAAAGAATAGATTTTACCCTACTCATATCCAATTTTTTATCTTTTAATAACTCTGTATTTTTCTTATTTTTTCTATCCCAAAGCTTTCTGCCTATACCTAATCTTATTGGTCTTAGAAAGTCTTGAACTATTCTATTCAATCTCCTAATCATGCTTTCCCCTCATACATTTTCTTTTAATTATAACACATCTCAGTTGTAATTTTAATATCATAAATATTTCATTTAATTTTCCAATTTTTAATTTTTATATTTTCATGTATTTTTTTTAATAATTCATGTCATAAAAAATAATTTTTGTATTCTGTATACTAAAATGGTTTTAGAAAATAACTTCACAAAATTTTTAAGGAGGTCTTTTGTGTTAAAACGAAATTTTTTAATTCTGCTTACTGCTACCTCTACTGGAATTTTTGCTCAGCCAACTAACACCTTTAACTTCTCTTTAGGAACTGTTAATGGTAAAGCTGGAGAGTATGTATATTTTCCTGAAACAGGGGAAAAAATCAGTTATCTAGATTGGAAAATTAAAAATGTCCCTGTTTTTATACTTGGTTATACACACACATTTAATAATAATATAGAGTTTCAAATGGGGCTAAAGAAAAACTTTAGCTCCACATCCAGTGGTTCTATGAAAGACTATGACTGGTATTCATCCAACGACAGTGAAGATGGAGCTACTCCTAGTGACTACGGTAAACTGTCAAACTTCAGTAGTAATGACAACTATGTGGATAATCTTTTAATGTTTGATACAAATGTTAAGTATTGGTTCTTCCACACTGACAATCTAAAATCTGGACCTATGGTCGGTCTTAAATATGACTACTTTAAGTTTTATGCTAAGAGTGGTGATCAATATAACTATATGTTAGATGGATCCACTACTATTTTTAAAGGAGACTATTCTAGAAAAAGTATTGAATACTCTCAAAAATTTTTCACACCGTACATTGGTTATGGAATTTCATATACTTACGAGAAGTTAATTTTAGACTTTGGAATTAACGGTAGTATCTATGGAAAAGCTAAAGCCCATGATAAGCACCTTGAAAGAGGTCCGATGGAAACTGTTGAAAAATATAAAAAAATTAAGAATTTAGGAGTTAAAGTTGTAGCCACGTATCCACTGACTCCGTCCATTGATATAAACGGTAGCTTAGAGTATTCTAAGTACTTCCATAGAAAAAAATCTACTACTGATTTTACAAGTGAAGATGGCGATAAAATCGATGGTATTAAAAATTTATCAGGTATAAAAAATAGTAGTTACACAGTATCTATTGGTGCTACATACAAGTTTTAAAAATTTGGAGGATAAATCAACATGAGAATATACAGCAAAAAATATCTATTTATCGGAATCCTTGCTTCCATAGTAACAGCATGTGGAAGTGGAGGTGGTGGAGGTAGTAGCAGTAACTCACCTTCTGCTACATCTTCACCTACAGTAAATAGTAAAACAAATACAAATATAGTTCCCCCTATCAATCCAAAAATTGAACAAGTTAATGTCGAGAAACCTATTCCAGAGCCAGAGGATTTACCTCCAATTGAGGGTCCAACATCTAAAAACAGTGGGACAATCAACGTTATAGAGATGGGTAGAGCTGGTTTGGTAGCTACCCCTAATAAGGTTGCTATCAATGAAAAGTCAAGCACTATCAAGATTTTAGCTGACGAAGGAATTGGTATAGTAGCTTTTGATAAAAATGCAAAAGCTATAAACAATGGAACTATTATTACCAACATGGAGAATCCAAATACATACATAACTCTTATGAAAGCTCTTGATGGTGGTATCCTTGAAAATAATGGTAAACTAAAAGCCGAAGGAACTGATATTATCGGAATGCTTAGCTCATCCAAAGGACAAGGATTTACAGCTACTAATAATGGTGAAATAGAGATTAGTGGAAACAAAAAAACTAACGCTGCTTATGGGCAACTTATAGGTATGAGAGCTGAAAAAATAGTTGAAAAAGATGGAGTTGATGAGGATATCCATTTGATTAATAACGGAAAGATAAGTATTGATGGCAATGACTTCCATCTTTTAAATCCTAATAAACCATACATATTGGAAGGGATGTCTATTACCGCTTTTGATTCAAAAAGTAAAAACATCATTGAAAATAAAGGAACAATCTCAGTTTCTGGAAAAAAAGCTACTGGTATGAACTCCTATGGTGAAAATACAACAGCTATCAACAGAGGCACTATCAATGTCAAGGGAGAAGACGCAATAGGGATGAATGCTTTAAGAGGAGCAGTTGCTACTAACGAGAAGGAAGGAGTTATCAATGTTCAAGGATTTAATTCCTATGGAATGGTTGCTAGACTCGGTGGAAAAATTATAAATAAAGGTAAGATTGTTTTAGCTGGAGATAGTCCTATCATAACTGGAATGTTTGCTAGCCATGAAGGAAGCTCTATTGTTAACGAGGGAGAGATTGTCTTTTTAAATGATGGAACTGGAAGAACAGCTATTCAAGCAACTAATGGCGCTACTTATATAAACAAAGGTAAGATTTTGGCGAATAACTCTCTTGAAATATCTACTGATAAATTAGGCAAGTTTATTATTGGAAAAGATGCTTCTGGAAATATCGCTAAAGTTAAAGCTAAAAAAAGTTTAAAAATAGATGGAGATATTGTAGCAACTAATGAGTTAATAGATGGAAACAAAAGAGAAATCATATATAATGATGTTTTTTCTGCACCAACAATTGACTTGTCTAAATCAAGCGTTTCTAGAGCCGTCTCTGTATTTTACAACTCTAAATTAAATCTTAATGGCAGTGGCAATGTAGATATGACTGTCTATAGAAATGACACCTCTATCGAAGAAATTTACAAAAGTGCGGAGTTTAGTTCTTTAACTGATGCTCTAGATAGATACCTAGATATTGAAAAAACAACATTTTCAAAAGATGAAAAATTGGTTGTAGATAAAATTTTAAAATCTAGTAATGTAACTAATGTTAAAAAAGTTGTAAAAGATTTATCTGGGCAAATATATGCTAACCTTCCTAGACAAATTTTTGATATTCAAACTAGATTTGTAAAAGAGGATGAAAAACTTATAGATAATCTAAATGAACACAGCTATAATTTTAACTTCTTCGGCGATAAGAGCTCTGTCAAAGACAAAGGGGAAATCTCTGGATATAAAAGCATATCCGAAGGTTTCGTTGGAACAAAACGACTTACAGATGATATATTCACGACTATTGGATATCAAAATAGTCATGTTAAATATAATGATAATTCTAAAGGATCGATACAATCTATCCATACTGGAATTTATAAAAAATTTCTTTTAAATAACTTTAATATCAAACTTGGGCTAAACGGAGAGTACAATTTCCATGAAACAAACAGAGAGATTGATATCTTCAACAAGAAGGCTAAGGCAAAGTACAACTCTTACACTTTCGGAGCTAACGGAGAAATTAGTAAGCTCTATGGAGATTCTATGTATTTTAAACCTATGGCTGGACTGAATTTAGGTTATGGAAAGTATAAAAAATTCACTGAAAAAAATGTCGGAGATTTGGGAGTAACCCTTAATGCTGAGGACTATTTCTCAATTTTACCAAGTGTAGGATTTAAAGTTGGTAAAAACTTTGACTTTATAGATTTATATTCAAATATTGTCTATTCATATGAGTTAGGTGAGTTGAATAAGAAACAAGGTATGTCTCTTTTAGGAGATAAAGTTAGTTATAAATTAAAAAATGACTCTTTAGAGAAAGAAAACTTAGTGCTAAATGTTGGATTAACTACCGAAATTAAAGATTTTAAAGTTTCTTTCGAAATTGGAAAAGAGTTCGGAAAAAGAGATAACAACTACCTATCACTAGGTGTTGGTTATAAATTTTAAATCCCCCCATAAATAAGTTAAAAGACCACGAAAATTCGTGGTCTTTTAACTTGTTTTTTATTTATTCCCAGCCATATTTTTGGAATATCTTTCTACCTCTATCACTTTTTACAAAATCCATGAAATCATGTACTTTTTTATCAGCGTTTTTACTTGGAACCATATTAAAATCTCTATAGACAACTAACTCTTTTTCAATTTCAACCACATCTCCATAGTCCGGATTACTCTTAGCCCAATCAATCCACGTAATCCAAGCATCTACATTTTTGTCTTCTAGGAACATTTTTCTAGCAGACCCACTATTTGGTGTAAAAGATATTATATTATTTCTAAAATTTTTCACCTTATTAATATCTTTTGTTCGACCAATCATATCTTCCCATACCCCTGTTCCAGATGTATTACTTTCTCCTTTTCCTTCAGGAACAATTATTCCCACTTTTTTATCAGCTAAATCCTTTAATCCCTTTATATTCTTAGGATTTCCCTTCTTTACTAAAATAATAGCTCTTCTGAAATACATTGGCTCTATTTGATGTAAATCAAAATTTTCTTTATGGTCATTTGCTATCGCAAGAGCAGATTGCTCTGAAGCACCAAACAGAATATCCGCATTCATTTTTGCCTTATCGTTCCAAGATTTTTGAGGTCCAAAATTAACTTTTACCTCTTCTCCTGTTTTTTCCTTATACTCTTTTGCTATTTCTACTAAAGCTGTATGAGGTCCTCCAGGTCCATATAAGTTTATTTCGCTCAGTGCTAGTGTATTCATGTAAATCATTGACAAACAAAATAATATCTTTTTATTCATACCTTTTTCCTCCAGTTTAAGATTAATAATAGCCTATAATAACATATTTTCTTATCATTTCCAATATTTTATTTTACTGATCTTTTCCTTACATTTTTTACAAGTACCATTTAAAGTCAAATCATAATTTCTTATTGAAACCCCTTCCTCTTCTGAAACCTTATCCAAAAATTTATCAACTCCAGAAATATTCATATCCGTTATACTTCCACATTCATCACATATAAAGTGTGCATGAGGCTCTAAATTTTTGTCAAACTTATCCACTTGATTAGGTAAACTAACTTTTTTTATAGCTCCTATCTCTGTTAATTTTGTTAAATTTCTATAAACTGTTCCCAAACTTAATTCAGGGTTATCTTTTTTTAACTCTACATATATAGCATCTGCAGTAAGGTGTTCGTGACTATTTAATATATAGTTTAAGATTAATTCTCTCTGCTTAGAAAATTTCATAAATTAGACCTCCTTTAGATTTTAAATAATAATTATTATTTTTAATTATTCTTTTCTTATAATTTTAATCTATTTTTGAAATTTTTTCCAATCTTATTTTTAAAATAAAAAAATTATGTTTGACAAAAATGTCTTTATATGCAATAATACCTATATATAATAATAGTAATTATTACTATTATTAATCTAAAAAATTTAAAAGAGGAGGTATTATATGAGAAGTATTACTACATTTGATTTACAATATGCACACAGATTCTATAAATTTAAAGGGGAAGCACAATATCTACATGGACATACTGGAATTTTAACTATTGAAGTTGAGGATTCTATTAACGAAGGAGTTAATATGGTTTATCCTTGTAATGAGATTCAAAAAACAGCTTGGAACGTTTTAAAGAATTTTGACCATTCGCTTATTTTAAGAGAAGATGATCCACTTCTTCCTGCAATTCTTAAGGTTTATGAGGAGACAGGTCTTAAAGATGGTACACCTCAAAACACAATGAAGGGACCTGCATTTAAAACAGAGCTTGCAACTGCATACCCTGATTGTCGTTTAGTTGTAACAAAGGAAACTTTAACAGTTGAAGGAATGATTAAAATAGTTTACGACCTATTAAAAGATAAACTAAATATTGCTAAAATTACTTTTAGTAGCGGTGTCAATGCTGCATCTGAAGAGTTTAGCACAAAAAATAATATCGAGCGTTGTCCTTTATGCGGAATTTCGCTAGATGAAAACCACTCTTGTCCTAAGTGTGGATATAAAAAATAAAAAACTAGGTGTCTAAAACACTAAAATTATATTATAAATACTTAATAAGGAGCTAGTTTCATTCACTAGCTCTTTTTTACATACGATATTTTAAGTTAATTTTGTCCCAATAAGGATGCAGAATTCTCAAAAATATGTTATACTTTTTCAATGCAATATAAGAAAATTCTATTATTTTGGGAGGACAATATGTCAATTTTCATATATATTTTTTTAATAGTATGTGTATACTACAATAAAAAAGGAAATCCATGGTTTTTATACCACCATATCGGTGACTCTGGAGTCCCCACTGATTGGTTTGAAGAACATCTTAAAAATATATGGTTTTTAAACATGAAAACTTTAACAAATAGGGAGATACTTGAATCTCTAGAAAAATCTGGAAAGATACCTAAAAATAGCGTAACTCTAACCTTTGACGACGGTTACTATGACAATTATAAAAATGCTTTTCCACTCCTAAAAAAATATAAAATGAAAGCGACATTATATCTAAATACTGCCTATGTGGAAAGTGAAGAGAATAGAAAATTTAGATATTTAAGTTGGAAAGAGATTGAAGAAATGAGTAGTTCTGGAGTTTTTGATATTCAGCTACATTCTCACAGACATATGCCAATTTTTGTAAATACTTCCTTTGAGAGAGTTGTTACTGAAGCTGATCTTTTAGATAGAGACATTCAATATCTTTATAGGGGAGCACCAAAAATTGGATATCCCATCTTTGGAAAAAGAGGTGAATTTTCTAGCACTGGAGTTATCGTTCCCATAGACGCTGCTGAAAAGTTTAAATCTTACTATGAAAACCTATCAAATGAAGAAAGAGAAAATAAAGAACTCATTCAAAACTTTATCAACAATGAACTTCATAGAAACTTAATTTTTGAAACTTTTGAAGAAGCTAAAACTAGAGTATTGGAGGACTTAAATAAAAATATATCTCTTATTGAAGAACATACGGGATATAGACCAACCTTCTTCTGTTGGCCTTGGGGACATAAATCTCCTGAATTCATAGCTATTTTAAAAATAGCTGGAGTCAAAGGATTTGTAACTACTCGTAAAGGAACCAATGGTTTAAAACTGGATTTAGAAAACATTAGAAGAGTTGAACTGAGAGTATTTTCACCTCTAAAGTTCAAGATAAACTTATTGCTTTGTAGAAATTACCTATTAGGAAAAATATATCAAGTACTTTCATAAGTACAAGGGTTGGGAGGATTTTTAGATGTTATCAGTAGGAATAATAACGTTTAACGAAGAACTTAGATTAGAGAGAACTTTAAGAGCAGTTCAGGGGTTAGCTGACGAAATCATTATTGTAGATAGCTTTAGTACGGATAGAAGCGTTGAAATAGCCAAATCTTTTGAAGCTAAAGTAGAGCAGATAGCGTGGCCTGGATATGGGATGCAAAAAAATAACGTTATTGAAAGATGTACCAAAGATTGGATACTGTTAATAGATGCAGATGAAGTTATCACACCGGAACTAGCAAAAGAAATCAAAAAAGTTATAAAAGATGGTGAGCATGCTGTCTATGAAATTCCGTTTAACTCTGTATGCTTTGGAAAACGTATACGTTTTGGTGGATGGAGTGGAAGTTCTAGAGTGAGACTATTTAAAAGAAACAGTGGACGTTACTCCCTTGATGAAGTACACGAACAGTTTTTAACTGATGATAGTATTGGAAAACTTCACCATAGAATAGATCACTATACATACGAGGATTACTATGACTATCTTCAAAAGTTCAATAGATACACCAGTGAAGGAGCTATTGTAGCCTTCAATAAAAATAAAAGTGCTGGACTTTTTAATATAGTTTTCAATCCTATGTTCAAGTTTCTTAGAATGTATATATTTAGACTTGGGTTTTTAGATGGTGTTGAAGGACTTGCTCTTTCAACTTTTAGTGCTCTTTATACAAGTGTAAAATATTTAAAACTTCGGGAGATGAAAAGAAAAAATGATATTGATAGTTGAAGATACAGAAAGTTTACGAAAACTCACAAGAAAAATTTTAGAAAAAGAGGGGTTCTCCGTAGATGAAGCGGAAGACGGAGAGATTGCCTTTGAAAAAATTAGTGGAGAAACTAAATATTCTCTTATACTTCTAGACATAATGATGCCTAAAATGGATGGTATGGAATTTATAAAAACTTTAAGAAGTTTTTCTGAAGTTCCCGTAGTTTTTATAACAGCTCTTTCGGATGAAAGAAGTCAAGTTCTTGCATATGAAAATGGTGCTGATGGCTATTTAATTAAGCCTTTTTCAAAAGCGCTTCTTCTATCCGTAGTAAGAAGATTTGAAAAAAAATCCTCAAAACCCATTAACTATGATGATCTAACTCTTTTTAAATCCAGTAGAGGGGTTTTTATTAAAGGTGAAGAAGTACACCTCCCAACTAAAGAGCGTGAACTACTATTTTATCTGGAGGAACATAGAGGAACTATTAAAACCAGAGAGCAAATTTTAGATGCTATATGGGGCTACGATTTCTACGGCAATGATAGAGTTGTCGACAAACATATAGCCAAACTCCGAGATCGTTTAGGTGAATATAGTCGATTTATAAAAACAGTTAAAGCTCTTGGTTATAAGTTTGAGGTTTAATTATGAAATTGAGAAATAAACTGATTCTAATTCTGTCTTTAGTTCTACTAGCATTTCTATTTTTAGAAGGATTTTTTGGGAACCTCTATTTTGAAAAATACTTTAGATACACTAAAGTACTACAACTTGAAAAAATAGATTTCATAAATAACGGTAAAATTGACTATGATAAACTTAAGGCCTATGAAAAAAATCAAAACGCCCTAGTTATGATATATCGAGATAATAGAATTGTAAATCTTAAAAACTTTTACTATATAAAGGTTAAAACTAAAAATGGAGATGCTTTTGTACTTCTTGATGCCTTTTTAGATAATCTTTATTCCAGTACTCCACTTAAAATTGAAAATAAGGATTTAGTTGAAATCACCGCCATCAAAATTTTAGACAACTACTATCTCCCTACTACCTTGATTAAAAATAACGATATTTTCAAAGATTATAAATTTAGCTATCGATTGGAAGATGTCTACAATATCGATGGTAGAGTCGAAACTGTGAACGCCCCATACACTCAGTCTAGATTAGGAGATGATTTTTTAGAATCTCTTCTTACCATTGATGTACTAAAACCACAGAAAAAAAAGTATAGAGATATGGACGGAGATGACGAATTTCAACTCATAACTCTAAACTATGAGGGATATACCGTTGTTATTTTTTATTCCTTTGAAAATATAAAAGATATATTTCCAACCTTGAAACTTTACTTCTATGTAAAAGGTATTTTTATACTTCTTCTAACAATACTTATCGGGATAGTTCTAGAAAAAATTATGATTAAACCTATTGTCAATCTTTCTAAAATTAGTGAAAAAATAGCTAATCTTAACTTTATAAAAGAAATTGATTATAAAAGTAAAGATGAAATTGGAACTCTCTATAAAGATATCTTTAAAATGAGTGAAAAACTTGAAAATATAATTGAACTTTATAAGGGGAAGGTTACACGGAATAAAGAAGCTCAAATAAAACTTGAAGAGAGTATAAAACTTTTTATGCACGAAGTTAAAACCCCGCTTTCAGCCATTATTGGATTTAGTGATTTACTTTTAGAAGACGAATCTAATGAGGAAATTAAAATTATAAACACCGAAAGCAAGAGAATTTTAAAAATGGCTAATACACTTCTAGAGGAAAATCGTTACTCCCAGGATAAAATAATATTGAATAAAAAAAGTTTTAGGCTTAGTTCCTTGATTGAACTATCCCTTAAAATTTTTGAAGGACAATGTAAAAATATTGATATAGATACTTCTGACTTAGGAGATAGCTCTATCTACGGAGATAGAGAAAAGCTTGAGCAAGTTATTTTAAATATCCTAAAAAATGCTTTAGAACACGCTAAAGAGAAGATAAAAATCTATACCGAAGAAAAAGAAACTGAAGTTTTTTTATTTCTGGAAAATGATGGTCCACATATAGATAAGAGATATTTAAATAAAATTTGGAACAAATTTTTCTCATCTAACAATGAAGGAAGGGGCTTAGGATTATATATATCATCTGAGATTTTAAATGCTCATAGATTCAAATACGGAGTAGAGAATCTACCTGTCGGTGTAAGGTTTTTTATTATTTTAAAAAAAGGGATATAAAAGAGATATTCCCAAGTTAATATAAAACAGAAAATAAAGTACAAAAGGAGATTAACTATGAAAAAACTATTATTTTTAATGACAATTATTTCAGCACTATCTTTTGCCAAAAGTTCACCTACTGATATTTTAGAGGATCGTATTGAAGATCATTTAAAAGTTAGAATGGCACCTATTATTAAAAAAGCTGATTATGATGTTACTATTGTTAATAATAGCATGAATATCGAAGTTGAAATTGAAGGACTTACAGTTCCAAAATTAAACTTTGATCAAGTTGCTCAAGAAATTTTAAAAAATCTTGGAACAGATAACTCAATTGATGACATATATATCGTTATAAAGCACGATAGCACAATTGGAGAAGATAAAATTCTTTTCTCACAATACTTTAAAAAATAATAGAATTTAAACAAATTCATGTAAATAATAAAATTATAAAACTTCTAGATTGATGATATAACCTCATTAATCTAGAAGTTTTTTTATGTTAAAAAAAGAAAGAGATTTATTGATTTACTCCTTCTTCTTACTCAACAATAAATTGTTATTATTCCACAAGTGGAATGACAACAATTTTAGTATTTGATACACTAAAAATATGATACGAAAATTTGTTTAAAGCCTAATCTAGATAAACACGGCAGAGCATAAAAAAAAGCTATAAAAAATTATAGCTTGCAAGGTTACTTATCCATTGGTTGTTTATATAGAGATTGATTATTTAAATGGTAAAAAAATGTGAAATTGTAACTAAAGCAGTTTGTTAAGAATATACGAAAATTGGTGCAGTTTGAACAGTCCTTTTAAATTAGAATTCCATTAGGAGACGGAGAGCAAAAGTATTACAATGGTGTTAAAGATATCACTAGAGTTGATAGTATTAGTAGACCTCGTATTGGTATCCAGTATAAACATAATTTAACAACAAATACTAGCGTTTTATTAGACGTTTATTATAGAGCTCAAACTATTGATCCTAGTAATGGACCTAAAAGAGATGAGAACTTCTTCTTATGGTTCGCTGAATTAAATCATAAATTTTAATATATGGGAGAACTAACATGAAATTAAGAAAAACGTTAATTTTTATTTCATTAATTTCTTTAACATCTAGTTTGATTGCTGTTGAACAACAGCAACTAAATATTTTTAAAGAGGTTGATAGTAATGGAAATATAATTTATTCAACGGATCAAGTTCTACTTGATACAAAATCTTTAGACAAATCAGTTACAATTCCAAAGAGTTACGAAATACCTAAGGAGATGATGAGAACAACTTGGGTTGCAACAGTTGACAATCTTCACTATCCAAAAGTTGTAAATGGTAAAATTCGCAACTCTGTTGAAGAGTTAAAAGAGGATTGGATTGAAATTTTAAATAATCATGAACAGATGAATTTTAACACTGTTATATTTCAAGTAAGTCCTACTTTAGATGCCTTATACGAGTCTGAATACAGACCATGGTCTCATGTATTAACTGGAGTTCAAGGACAAAAACCAGAATGGGCTAATAATTTTGATTTAGTAAATTGGATGATAGAAGAAACTCATAAAAGAGGAATGGAGTTTCATGCTTGGTTCAATCCATATAGAGTAAGTCACAAGTATATTGCTGATACAACTTATGACAAAGAAATCGAAAAATTAAGTTCTGAAAACTTTGCGAGGCAAAATCCAGATCTGACATATATGTTTGACCAAAAACTGTACTTAGACCCTGGAAACCCAAAAACTACTAAGCATATAACAGATACTATCAATGAATTTATTAATAAATATGATGTTGATGCCATTCATTTTGATGACTACTTCTATCCATACAAAGTTACTAGAAATGAGGTTACCTCATATTTTGGTGATAAATTGGAAGATGAAAAAACTTTTAAAGAAAATTCTAGAGGTTTTAACGATATTAAAAAATGGAGACAATCTAATAATGACTTAATGGTTATAGCTGTAAAAGACACTATTGATAGCTATAATAAGAAAAACAACAAATCTATCCAATGGGGAATTAGTCCATTTGGTATTTGGGAGCACAAAGAAGAAAACAGTTTAGGAACAAATACTCCCATTGCTTCTACAGCGTCTAATAGAGATATCTATGCTGATACCAGAAAATGGGTTGTTGAAGAAAATATTGACTACATTATTCCCCAAGTTTACTGGGAGTTTATGCAACCTGCTGCACCGTATGGAGAGATTACCTCTTGGTGGAATAATGTAGCAGAAAACTCTAGAACTCATCTTTATATCGGACACGCTAACTATAAACATATGAATGCTGGATGGGCTAAACATTGGCAAAACCCTGAAGAGATTGCCAATCAATTAAAGTTCAATAATAACTATAAAAATATTAAAGGAAGTGCTTTTTTTGGTTATACTAGTTTACTGGAAATGGAAAATCCCGAAAATAAACCCGGGATTACAGCCCAAAATGCACATATAAAACTATTAAAAAGTGATTACTTTAACAAAAAAGTTTTAGTTCCAGCTAAACCATGGCTGGATAAGCAAAGTACATTACCTATTGAAAATATAAAAGTGCAAAATTCCAAGGATTCTGTTACCCTGACATTTACAGATAAAATTTCTAATGATTCAAGATTCTATGTAATCTATTCAGGAGATGAAATTTTAAAAGTTGTTGGAAGAGATAAAAAATCTGATAGACAAGAAATCAACATACCTTTAAAAGAATTAGCAGGTAAAAAAATAACAGGCTTATCTATTAAAGATAGAGCTGGAGTAGAAACACCTATAACTAAAATTAATCTGTGAACTACCACCGCCCTAATAGAGGGCGGGGCTTCGTGGGAAGTATCTGACTCATGTCGGATATATTAATCACGCTCTACGGGTAGTTCCTACCCTGA
>NZ_CDRRQU010000009.1:0-64477 GCF_977044495.1 Cetobacterium sp.
AGAATCTGTTATACACAAGTCTAGTGCAACCAAAAGTTTGATTAATTGTATTCGCTTGAGTTTCATTAGGATAGATTCTATATTTAAAAGCTAAGTTATACGTCTTCATAGTTTTCACCTCCTTAAAATTAAAAATTTATGTGGTCTGATTATACCATATTTTAGAAAAAAACAATAGAAACTATTAAGCTATATATTCGATTAAAGGAACTAAAAACTAAAAAGATTGCCCTGATTCATCCTCTCCCTAATAGAGGAAGAGGTTTTCTCAGGGCGTTTTGATAAAGTGCCCTTAAACATCTAACTGCTTCCATCTTCTTCACATCTAATATATTTTTTAAAGCAATGATTTTCGTTTTCGTATTTGTATTTAATTGTGACGCTAAATGTGTGGAAGCAATAACTATATCATACATTGATATTCCTGCTTTAGCCTGTCCAATACTACAGTTCTCACAAGTGTTTTGTATTTTATGTTTATCAAGTATTCCTTTAGCTTTTAATTTCATCATCATGCTTGTTCCCATGCCATCCGCCAAAACCTTGAAGTTTAAATAGTGCCACTGCTACAGCTCCAAGAACAACTTGAAGTATTCCTGATACAAAAGGTAAAATCATAGCAGCCTTAACTCCACCTCTTTTTTCTGCAAATATTGCTATTGTTGCATTATCAAAGAAAACAGGTACAAAACCTGTGATAATTAAAATTGGTGACTTAAATACTAAAAGTCCTGCTATCGCAATAAATTGCCCAATTGCTCCAAATATAAATCCAAATAGCACTGCGTTTGGAGACCCAAATCCATATGCAGCTGCACAATCTACTGCTGGCATAACTCCCAGTAAAATTCTATTTGAAATACCTTGGAAAGATTCAGTAAGTTCGCTTACAAACATTCTTACTCCTGTCATTAAAATTGCTAGATAAACCGAAAAATATAACGACTTTGATATCACATAAGTTATAAAATTTAAACTTGCCCCAAAATTAGTTGCATCTGCCACTCTCATATAACTTTCACCCAATACTCCTAGAATAGTTCCAAAGAAAATAATCATTCCGTTATTTTCCATTATAACATATAAATTTTTCAACAAATAAAAAACCAAGAAGACTATTTCTAATCCTCTTGGCTTTTTTATAATTCATCAACTGCTTTTTTTAATTGCTCTAATGCTTGTTTTAAAACACTTTTCGGACAAGCAACATTTAATCTCATAAATCCACTTAACTCTTTGTCAAATGCTGTCCCACTACTTAAACCAAGTTTTGCTTTTTCAATCATAAATCTCTCTAACTCTATATTACTTAAATTTAAGGATCTACAATCTAACCACATTAAATATGTCGCATCAGGAGCATAAGTTTTAATTTTTGGAATATTTTCTTTACAATATTTAACCACAAAATCAAAATTACTACTAATGTATGGTAATAACTGAGTTAACCACTCTTCACCTTCGTTATAAGCTACCTCCATAGCAACAGAAGAAAAAGAGTTATTACGATGAATATCTTTTGAAATCCACCATTTATCAAACTCATTTTTCAACTTATTATTTGGAAAAACAACAGTACACGCTTGTAGTCCCGCTAAGTTAAATGTCTTTGTTGCTGAAAAACAAGTTACCACTGTTTTTTTAGCTAACTCACTTACCGTTGCTGTCGGAATAAATTTTTTATCATGAAAAATTAAATCTGAATGTATCTCATCACTTATTAATAAAACATTATTTTTCGCACAAAGTTTTACAATTTTTTCAATCTCCTCTTTCTTCCATACTATACCTAATGGATTGTGCGGACTACAAAATAAAAACATAGATACTTTTTTTATCTTATCTTCAAAATCTTCCCAATCAATAGACCATTTCCCATCTTTTTCCACAAGATGATTTGTTATTACATGATTACCTGAATTTTGAACTATTTCATAAAACTCTCCATATATTGGCGGTTGAATCAAAATACTACTTCCACTTTTACACCAAATTTCAGCCATTACTGTCATAGCAGGAACTACTCCAATAGAGAATGAACATAGTGCTTTATCAATCTCCCAACCGTTTCTTCGCTTTTGCCAATCACATCCAGCCTCAAAATAACTCTCTGGTCTTGAAACATAACCAAATATTCCCTCTTCAGCTTTATTTTTTAAAGCATCTATAATTGGCTGAGCAGTCTTAAAGTCCATGTCTGCTATCCAAAGAGGTATTAAATCATCTGTCCCAAACTTTTTTATTCGTTCATCATATTTTGCACATCTAGTATTTACTCTAGAAATAACTTCATCAAAATTATATTTCATTTCTTAATTTTCAACTCCATTTACAAAACTTTATTTTTTAATTCTCTTCAAAATTCTATCTTTTAAATCAGTATCCTTCTCTATTTTTTTATTAGTATTTCTCTCTAAAGCTGACAAATTTCCATAACGACAAATATCATTCATCTCACTTTCGGAAAGTGTACTCGTTGTTTTTGACATCAACTCTTGAAAACGTCTTTTACTAGCTATAAACTCTTTTATACAGCTATCTTCTCTCATAGAAAAAAGATTATGAAAATCACTGATATAATTATTTGGAACCTCATACGGGTTTTTATTTGGAATGAACATTATCTTCATATTCGACCCTCTTGTAACATGATGAAGCGTTTTATCAGGAGCTTCCCAGACTGCAAAAACTTGCTTTTCAAATAAAATATCCGATTCTAAAATCGACATTCCATACACAATTTTTCCTCCGTGTAAATCTATATACTTTACAACTGTTTCAAAAGAATCATTAATATTGTATTTTCTTATCTGTATATTATGATCTAATTCACGAGTTAAAAAAACATAATTTTTAGAATGTATAAATTGCTCCAATTCATTGTAAATAATTTCTGGACACTTTAATTTTGAGTGAGATTTCATTGCTACCTCCAAAAAATCAAATATTTTTTGATTTTACTTATATTATACCCCGAATAAGAAACATTTACAACTACAGCTTTATAATGAAAAACTTTACTCCATTGATTACAATTGTATCCTCTTTTTTCTTTCCAATCTTATCAAACTTACTATGAGTGTATCTTCTCACTAATTTAACCGGATAATCTTTTGCAGTTTTAATAGAAATTAACTCAATTGTACTTAAAAGCTCCATTCTATCACTTGAAACCAAATAGTCATCTGTATCATAGGAAAATAAGACTCCTTTATAATAACCATCTGGTTTTATCATCTTAAAGTTGAAATTTTTTCCTGTTTGCTTTACTATATACTGCCCTAAAGCTGATATTTTTTCTTTCATTTTTTACCTCTCTATCCTCTTTTTAATTTTGTAATTCTTTCTCAGGCTTTCCAAAATAATATCCTTGCCCATAACTGATTCCTATCTCTTTTAAAAATTCAAATTGTTCTCTCTCCTCTATCCCTTCAGCTAATACTTTAAGTTTTAGACTTTTTATCATATTTGTCAATCCTAAATAGATATTTTTTCCTCTCTCACTCTCTTTTTTCACACTGAAAATTAACGACTTATCAAACTTCACAACATCTATTGGTAAAGTTGTTAAAAGTCCTATCGTTGTGTAATCAGCTGTAAAGTCATCTATTGAAAGGTATATTCCTCTTCTTCTAAAAAAATTTAATTTTATCATAATATCCTCTATTCCCTCTGAAAATGTACTTTCGCTTATCTCTATCTCTAAATTTCTTCCATCTAAGGAATATTTTTCTAAAAGATTAAATATTTGTTCCACTACATCTTTTCTTTTAAGAGTTTCAATCGACATATTAAAAGACATTCTAAAATCTTTATCCACATAGTTTTTATCAAGAAGTTGCCTCGTTTTCCTTATAGCTTGTTCTGCAACTTTATAGTCAATCTTATAAATTATTCCTAAACTTTCTGCTATTGGGATAAACTCTTCCGGTAAAATTTGTCCTAATAATTTACTTTCCCATCTTGTAAAAGCCTCCGCTCCTATTACTTGTCCACTTTTTAAATCATATTTTTTTTGAAACACCGGATAAAGTTCTGTTTCAATCGATATATTAATCATATTTTCTATTATCTTTTTTCTTCTCATATTTTTTATGAAGTTATATGTCGCTTCCTCTGACCAGCTTTTTTTACTTTTTTTTGCTGAATACATAGCCAAATCTGCATATTTAAAAGCATACTCCATCGAGTTTTTCTCTTTTTTAAAATAATACCCTAAACTAAAAGATATATTATATTTTCTCATCAAACTTGAATTTTTAAAAAGAATTTCCAATCTTTCCACCTTATTTTTTATATCTTCTGTATAACATGAAAATATATAAAACTCATCTCCTGATATTCTAAATACATAGTCATTTGTAAAAACGGCTTTTAAAACTTTTCCTGCCTCAACTAACACTTCGTCACCACAATCATGCCCAAATGTATCATTCAATGATTTAAAATTATTTAAATCCATAAGAAGGGTACAACCACTTATATCACTATTATTTTTACAAAATTCATTGTAAACTCTTCGACTGTATAGTCCTGTTAACTCATCTTTTAATAGCTCTTTATTTTTTTTCTTGTGTATAACTACCTTAAAACTTTGATATGCTACTAATAATAATAGAGCAATACAGCCTAAGACAACTACCGCAATTAGTTCTTTATGCTTCTCTTGTTCCTGTAAAATCTCTTTCTTTTTATCTAACTCCGAGGTTCTAAGAATATCTTTTAAATCTACCATTTCCAATATAGCTTTATTTAAAATATTTTTTAATATTCCTCTTTCTTTATTTAAAGCTAAATTTATGGGTACATTTTCAAGTATTTTTATACTGAATCTTTTTTTATCATATACATCCGAGTTTAAAGATAAAACTGTAGTTATCTTATTACTTTTCAAATCTGATAACATCTTGTTTCTATTAGAATAAATCTTTATATCATTTTTTAAAAAATGATTTTTAGCAACACTCTCTTCTATCGAATTTTTTATAACGCCCACTATCTTTTTACTTGCTAAATTTTTTAGATTCTCTATCTGATAGATATTTAAATCATATATTTTTTTGGTAAATATAAATTTTTTCTCTCTTTCATCAGTTTTAGAAAGAGTTAAAACATCAATTTCACCTCTATTGAATTCATCATAAATATTTACCCACTCAACTTTTTCTATGTTTTCTTTTTGAACTATATTTATATCTAATCTTCTAAATAAATAACCTAATAAATCTGGAAGAACTCCTACAAATTTTTTATTCAAAGAGGAATAACTACTAACATTTTCAATGTTCCCATAGGATATTTTTAAAGGTTCTAAATTTTTTAAATATTCGCTCTCTTCATCAGTTAAAGAGGTCAAAAATTTATTTTTGAATATATAATCTCCACGTTTTTTTAACCACTCCTCTATCTTTTTGCTATATTTCTCCTCTAAAGCATTATTTACTATATTCTTTAAACTTTCATACTCTTTTCTGAATCCAATTGTAGCCTCAGGTAATCTACCAATATTTAGTTTATTTGATTCCCCAATCGCACTTAAATTTGTTTTTGCAAAATATTTAGTATTCTTTGTATCTATTTCATCAATTCTAATGATTTTCATTTCTAACTCATTTCTCGATTTAAATCTTTCCAAAAATTGTTCATAGATACTATTTTTAGTCACATATATCTCTACCCCATTTAAGTCCCCTACTGTACTCAAAATTTTTTCTCTGGATACAACAACTAATTCTTCATCAAAAACCCTGTTTGTAAATACTGCAAAACTATTTCTATCATCAGTTTTAGATAAAAAATTTAGAATATCAATTTTACCATTCTGGAATTCATTATATATCGTGTCCCAATTTCCTTTTCTCATCTTTATATTTAGCTGTAAATAACTCCCTAATAACTCCTCTAAAATATCATTTAGGGATTCACCATCTATTTTATCTTCTGCGAAATAGTCCGTTTTCATTCCCAAAATTAACTGTTTTTTTCTTAATTCTTGAAGATATTCTTTCTCCTTTTGATTTTTAGGAACATATATATCTAGAGAAATTACAAATTTAAAACTTAAAAAGAAAACCAAAAGCATTCTTTTTATCCCCATTTTTCCCCCCAATTATTTAACATCTTTTAGTTAAATTATATCTTGCTTTCCACTTTTTTTCTATATTTTTTATGAAGGAATTTTATTAAACTATTTGTATATTTTCTATAGGATTTATATTTTATTTCGGGGAGGATGATGATATGTTAAACAGGAGATTTTATAAGCTCTTTATCACCATTTTTATATTATTTACCACTTCTAATATCTTAAAAGCTAATGCACAAGATAATACCGTTGTAATCGTTATGGGAAACTCTTCAGAGCCAGAAAGTGGATTTGACCCTGCGTTTGGATGGGGAGCTGGCGAACACGTCCATGAACCCCTTATTCAAAGTACACTTACTACAACAACTCAAGATTTAAAAATTGCTTATGATTTAGCAACAGATATAAAAGTTTCAGAAGATGGACTTCAGTGGATTGTAACAATTAGAGATGATGTTTTTTTTACTGATGGAAAACCTTTAACCGCAGAAGATGTCGCATTTACTTATAATAAAGTGAAGGAGCTAAGTACAGTCAATGACTTTACTATGCTAAATAGAGCTGAAGCTAAAGATAATAAAACTGTTATCTTTTATATGGATAAACCTTATTCAATTTGGCCCTATAGTATGAGTAGTGTTGGAGTTGTTCCTAAACACGCCTACAATGAAAATTACGGTCAAAACCCTATCGGCTCTGGTAGATACATTTTACAACAATGGGATAAAGGACAACAAGTTATTCTAAAAGCAAATCCTAACTATTATGGAAAAGCTCCAAATATTGAAAATGTTATCGTTTTATTTATGAGCGAAGATGCCGCTTTTGCCGCAACTAAAGCTAATAAAGTTGACGTGGCATATACAACACCATCTCTTTCACAAGAAAATCTTAAAAATTATAATATTCTTGCTGCTCACTCTGTTGATAATCGTACTTTTAATCTTCCAACTGTCCCTAAAAATGGGAATATAGGAAATGATGTAACTAGCGATTTGGCTATTCGTCAAGCTATTAATATTGGGTTAGATAGAGAACGTTTAATAAAATATATTCTAAAAGGTTATGGAACTCCTGCATACAGTGTTGCTGATAAAATGCCCTGGTTCAATGAAGAAACTATCGTTGCCTATAATCCTGAAAAAGCAAAAGAGATTTTAGACAATGCTGGTTGGAAAGTTGGAAAAAATGGTATTCGAGAAAAAAATGGTATTCCCGCTAAATTTAATCTTTTATATCCTGCAAATGACTCTGTTAGACAAGCTCTAGCTGCCGAAACATCCAATCAACTTAAAGATTTAGGAATAGCCGTAACTTTTGAAGGTGTTGGTTGGGATACTGCCTATACTAGAGCACAGTCAGAACCTTTAGTTTGGGGATGGGGAGCTCATACTCCTATGGAGATGTATAACATCTATCATACAGCACCAAACAGCAATTTTGCTACGTATTCTCCATATTCCAATAAAGAGGTAGACAAACTGATGGACAAAGCTCTTGCCACAAATGATTTAACAGAATCTTTTGAACTTTGGAAAAAATCTCAAGAAAAAGTTTCCGGTGATATTCCCTGGATTTGGCTCGTCAATATTGATCATCTATATTGGATTAAAAATGGTCTCAATGTTGCAGAGCAAAAAATACACCCTCATGGACACGGATGGTCAATTGTTAATAATGTCGATCAATGGTCTTGGAATAAAGAGCAATGAAAATTTATACCTCCATTATTAAACAAATAGTTAGGGCTGTTTTTTTAATCTTTTGTGTCAGTCTAATTTCCTTTATTTTAGTTTCATTGTCACCACTTGATCCTATACAAATGAATTTAGGTCAAACTATCAAAGGATCTATGTCTCCCGAACAACTAAAAAAAATTCAAGATTATTGGGGAGTTAACACCCCTCTTATTGAACGTTATCTATCTTGGATTAAAGATTTTCTAAGAGGAGATATGAACATCTCTCTTTTATATAGAAGACCTGTTGTTCAAATTCTTCAAGAAAGATTGTCGAACTCTCTATGGTTAATGGGTATAGCTTGGTTTTTATCCGGTTTTTTAGGATTTTTCTTAGGTGTTTTAGCTGGTTTTAAAAGAAATAGAGTTATTGATCACATTATTCATAAGTATGCTTTAGTCTCAGCTAGTGTTCCATCTTTTTGGTTCGCTTTACTCCTACTTATTATTTTTTCAGTTTGGTTGGATATTTTTCCAATTGGAATGAGTGTCCCCATAGGAGTTGATTTTTCTAATGTAACTTTTAGTAATCGACTACACCATGCCATTTTACCAATTATTACACTTATTTTTATCAATTCATCAGCAATAATATTGCATACTAGAGAAAAAATGATTGAAGTTTTAGATAGCGATTATGTTTTATTTGCTACAGCTCGTGGAGAAAATACTTTTAGTATAATCTTTAGACACTGTATTAGAAATATTTTATTGCCTGCTATAACACTACAATTTGTATCTATAAGTGAAATATTTGGTGGTTCTGTCTTAATCGAAACTGTTTTTTCCTATCCCGGTCTTGGTCAGGCAACTGTCAAAGCTGGACTTGGAGGAGATGTTCCTCTTTTACTGGCTATAACTGTTATTATTTCTACGGTTGTTTTTTTAGGTAATTTCATTGCGAATTTTTTATATGGAGTAGTTGATCCTCGAATAGGAATAAAAAAGAAGAAGGAGTGATTCTATATGTTAGCTAAAGTAAATAACAAACAAAAAGATGCTATCATGCTTAGTTTTACATTTATCTTCTTAACTGGAATAACACTTTTAGGTTGGTACTTTTCAGAAAGTTCTTTAAAAGTTGACTTTACTCAAACTAATATTTCACCTAATACCAAATATATATTTGGAACTGATTGGATGGGACGAAATATGTTCACTCGAACACTCTCTGGCCTGTCAATGAGTATTCGAATAGGTATTATAACAGCTGGTATCAGCTCTGTTATTGCTCTTTCTTTGGGTACTCTTGCTGCATTTGGTGGTAAAACAGCTGATGGAATTGTAACTTGGCTGATCGATTTAATCATGGGAATTCCTCATATTCTTTTATTAATTTTGATATCTTTTGCGTGTGGCAAAGGATTTTTAGGTGTGGTCACTGGTGTTACCCTAACTCATTGGCCAAGCCTTGCTAGAGTCATCCGAAGTGAGGTTCTATCTCTTAAAAATAGTGATTACATCTCAGCTTCTCAAAAACTTGGAGTTAGTAGATTTCATATTGTTAAAAATCATATGATTCCACATCTACTTCCACAATTTTTATTAGGTCTTATTCTATTATTTCCCCATGCTATACTCCATGAAGCCAGTGTCACTTTTCTAGGTTTTGGACTTTCACCTGAACAACCTGCAATCGGTATAATTTTATCAGAAAGTATGAGATATCTTTCTACCGGTAAATGGTGGTTAGGTCTATTTCCAGGTTTTTTCTTAGTTTTAACAGTTATATTATTTGATTATGCAGGGCATAATCTCAGTAAAATTTTTAATGTCAATCAAATTCACAAGTAGGAGGGTGTATGGATAAAACTGTCAACAAAGAGATACTTAAAGTTAAAGATTTATCTATCTCTTTCACTCAATATAATGGTTTAAAAAAAGAGACACTACAAACTATACATAATTTGAATGTATCTGTGCATGAAAAAGAGATTGTTGCTATTGTTGGTGCCAGTGGCTCAGGCAAAAGCTTATTAGCTCATAGCATTTTAGGTATTTTACCATACAATGCTCATATAAACGGAGAAATTTATTTTTGTGGAGAACTATTGACAGAGGAAAAAAAGAAAATGGAACGAGGTAAAAATATTGCTTTGATTCCTCAAAGTATTTCCTATCTAAATCCTCTAATGAAAATTGGACCACAAATTAGGAAAGGAGATAATAGTTTTAAAGCAAAACAAAAATGCTCTGAGATTCTTAAAAAATATAGATTGGATGAAAAGATTGCCAATATGTATCCTTTTCAGCTCTCTGGTGGAATGATTCGTAGAGTACTTATCTCCACTGCTGTCTATAGTTCTCCTAAACTTATTTTGGCAGATGAACCTACCCCTGGATTAGATTCCAAAACCTTAAAACATATTGCAGAACATTTCCAAGAGCTAGCTAACGAGGGCATGGGAGTTCTTATAATTACCCATGATTTAGATATGGCACTAAAAATAGCTAATAGAATTGTTGTCTTTTATGATGGGATAACTATTGAAGATATTTCTACAGACGATTTTTCTTCAGTAGATAATCTCAATCATCCCTATACAAAAGCACTGTTTCATGCTATGCCTCAAAATGGTTTTCATTCATTCTCTTTGGAATACCCTCTATCAACTTCTGATAAAAAAGGTTGTTCTTTCTATAATAACTGTTCCCATGCTAACTGTGATTGTTTAGTAGATATCCCTTGGAAAAAAACAAATTCTGGTTTTGTGAGATGCTTACTGGAAAAGGAGGAAAAAAATGCACTTAATAGCTTCTAATATCTCTTTTAGTCACTCTCCTAATGGAAAAAATATTTTTACTAATCTAAATTTTAGTATTAAAAGTGGGGAAAGAATCGCCATAACCGCTCCTAGTGGTTTTGGTAAAACCACTTTATGCAAAATACTTTCTGGATATGAAATACCTAATAATGGTGCCATTCTTCTAGATGATATCCCTGTACATAAACTTAAAGGCTATTGTCCTATTCAAATGATTTGGCAACATCCAGAGCAGGTTCTCAACCCCAGACTTAGAATGAAACAGATTCTAAAAGAAGCTGGTGAAATCAATGATGAACTTTTAAAAAATTTGGGAATCCAAGAAAAATGGCTCAATCGTTTCCCAAGAGAACTTTCTGGAGGAGAGCTTCAACGATTTTGTATAGCTCGTGTTTTAAATAAAAAAACCAGATTCTTGCTGGCTGACGAAATTACAACAATTTTTGATTTAATTACTCAAAGTCAAATTTGGCGAGTTATTTTGGAGTTTTGCGAAAAGGAAGATATCGGCATTGTTATAATAAGTCATTCACAGCCTTTAATTGAAAAAATTTCTGATAAAGAACTTTCTTTAAAAGAACTCATTGAACAAAATAGTTAAAAGCCATGGCAGTAAATCATGGCTTTTATTAGTTTTTTGAATTATTTCATTGTTTCCTTAAATCTAATTCACAGGACTTCAGTAATTCCTGCCTTGAATAATTCGTAGCTCCATAGATTATCTTTTGAATATCCTGTGTCAAATTTCCTAAAGCTCTCACTACAATTCCCGGTATTTCTAACTTTGACACACCATATTTTACATCTACATCATATTGTTGTAAATGCTCTCGTAATTTTTCCACATATTCTAAATCTATCCTCGAATCTATTATAATTGCTGTTCCATAATTTAGATAATTTTCAAAGTGTCCCATTGAAAACAGATCATTTTTCCCCGGAGACAACAAAAGTTTATCTAACAATACCAACTTATTATCTAAATATATTTTATTTCTCATTTTAGCTAATCTATATTGAAACGGTTTCCCATCAGAAGACCATCCCGCTGTTATTCCCTCAGCTAATATTAAAGTTGAGGTAAAATCTAAGTATATATCTGTTTCTTGCTCAAAATTTGCATTTTTAAAGAGTATCGTATTATCCATCATATATTCCAATATACTATTTTTTTCAAGGTATATTTTTGAAATCTGTTTGGCAGGAATATTATTTTCACATTTATAAACCACTGTTGGTGCTTGAGTTGTTATTATAGTTCTTGTATTTTCTTTTAAATGTATATCGTTATAACAGCGCTCCCCTTCTAAATAACCACCACCTAAATGCATTAAGAAATAACATGGGATTTTTTCTCTATCCAAGTGTATTGTAGGAGAAACTTTAAATACTCCTTCATGATAGATTTTTTTTATAACTGTTTCGTTTCTCAGAGGATGATTTTCCAATATAATTTCAATTTTTCCATCATATTTTTCCATAGCTATCTCAATCCTTCTAATAAACAATTTTTCTTAATCCACTTCACTACTTCCTCTACTCCTTCATCTGTTTTCAAATTTGTAAAAATAAATGTTCCTTTATCCCTAAAATGAAGTGTATCCTCTTCCATCACTTTTAGATTTGCACCAACATATGGTGCTAAATCTATCTTATTTATTATAAATAGATCACTTTTTATCATTCCTTGACCTGCTTTTCTTGGAATTTTCTCACCCTGTGCAACATCTATTATATATATTGAAAAATCCACCAAATCTGGACTAAATGTAGCTGCTAAGTTATCTCCCCCGCTCTCTAAAAAAATTATATCCAGGTCTGGAAAAGTTTTCTTCATCTTATCAAGAGCGGCAAAATTCATTGAAGCGTCCTCTCTAATTGCAGTATGAGGACAACCACCAGTTTCAACCCCTATTATTCTATTTTTATCTAAAACTGAATTTTCTGCCATAAACTTAGCGTCCTCTTTTGTGTAGATGTCATTTGTTATTACACCCATCTCATATTCACCATTTAATTTTCTAGTGACTCTTTCAACTAATAAAGTTTTTCCTGCACCTACAGGTCCTCCAACTCCTATTACAACTGGTTTCATCTATAATCACTCTCCTAATTTTTATCATGACATAAATAATCTAAATGTCAGTATTTCGTGATTCATTTGAGATATTTCAAATCCGGGAATATTGTATCCTAAATCCTCGATAGATAGTTTTTCAATCTCCTCCCTTATACTCTCTAATGTCGATAGCGAGTCCTGGAGCACTCTTTGACCATCCTTTTGTCCCAATGGTATCGCCCTAACAGCACTTTGAACCAAAGTTGAAGCCACACTGTATCCATATGCTACAATTGCTACATCTCTTTTTACATTTAGATAATACATTAAAATTGCAAAAACAACTGCTGGGTTCCCATAACTTATATTTTCCTCTATTCTTTCTTTATACTCTTTTAGTAAATCCACCTCAAAAAGTTCTAATACAACATCCAATTTTCTATAAGCTACTAATTTTGCACCCTCTCTACTTTCCATAGCCACATTTTGTACCGTTAAAAGTTGATCTATATCCCAAACTTTATTTATTTCATCTTTTTCCAATATTTCATAAACTAATTTTATTGCTAATCCTTCATTATATAGATATTGATTTTCAAAAAACATTGTTAACCATCTATTAAATGTGTGAGCATCACATATAACATTCTCCCTCAAATAGGTTTCCATTCCATAGGAATGGTTAAAAGATCCAATTGGAAAGGCAGAATCACAAACTTGTAATATATTTAATAATTGCCAAGTTGTAATTGAATTCTCATTGCTCTTAATCATGACTGTGCCCGTGATGCCCATGACTATGCTCAATATGTCTCAAGGCTTTTTTAAATTTTAAATATTCTATATCAAAAGGACAATTTTTTTCTTTTAATGTGTTATCTAAATATTTATCATAGTGTAGATAAATTTTTTCATTTTCTATTTTTATCGGAGTATGCATATTCCCTAAAAAATGAGCAATCTCTCCCATTTGATTCATATTATTGGGGGAAATAACCAAAACTTTTTCTAAATCTGTCTCTATAAATATTATCTTTATCCCATCATTATATAATATTGAACCATTTTCCAGTTTATCTCCACTCTCTTTTAAGCTAATCCCATACTCATTTCCATTTACGGATTCAACTCTTAAAATTTTTTTTTCTAAATCATCACTTTTTATAATAATTTTTTCTATCTCATAGTTATCTCTGTCATCAATATCGTTTATGTTTCCCAAAATTTTCTCAAATAACATATTCCCTCCTACATATATTTTATTTAGACTGTAATTTCAGACAGGAGACTACTCTCCTGCCTGATTTTTTTACTTAATACAAATAATACCTTTGTGCTAATGCAAACTCTTCAAATGGCTCACACGTTATCAACTTGCCATCTATTGTTACCTCATATGTCTGCGGATCAATTACAATATCTGGTAACTCTGCGTTAAATATCATATCTTTTTTTGTAAGATTTCTTAAATTTTCAACTGGTAAAACAATTTTTTCTAATCCTAGTTTCTCTTTCACTCCGTGTTCATAAGCATATTTTGACACAAAAGTTATGTGAGAATGAGAAAGAGCTTTGCCTTTAGCTCCATATAATTCACGAACTAATCTTGGCTCTGTAGTCGGTAAACTCGAACTTGCATCCCCCATTACTCCATAAGAGATTGTTCCACATTTCAATATCATCATTGGTTTTGTTCCAAACATTTTTGGTTCCCATAAAACTAAATCTGCATATTTGCCAACTTCCACCGATCCAACATATTTGCTTATTCCACAAACTATAGCTGGGTTTATCGTATATTTAGCTACATATCTTTTTATTCTAGTGTTGTCTGAGTATTCACTATCCCCTTCCAAAGGTCCGCGTTGTTTTTTCATTTTATCAGCCAGTTGCCATGTTTTCATATTTACTTCACCAATTCTTCCCATGGCCATAGTATCGGAACTCATCATACTTATAACACCCATATCTTGTAATACATCTTCTGCTGCAATTGTTTGCTTTCTTATTCTAGAATCTGCAAAAGCTACGTCTTCTGGAACTTTTGGATCTAAGTGATGACATACCATTAGCATATCAAATTCTTCTGGAACACTATCTATTCCATATGGATTTGTTGGACTTGTAGATGATGGTAATACATTTAGATGTCCTGCTACTACCATTATATCTGGGGCGTGTCCTCCTCCTGCACCCTCTGTATGATAGGTATGTATTGTTCTTCCTGCTATCGCTTGTAACGTATGCTCAACAAATCCACCTTCATTTAATGAATCAGTATGCAATGCTACTTGAACATCATACTTATCCGCTGCTCTTAAAGTATAATCTATTCCAGCTTGTGTCGCTCCCCAATCCTCATGAATTTTTAACCCACAAGCTCCAGCTTCTATTTGCTCAATTATAACATCTTCATTATCTCCAGCTCCCTTACCTAAAACTCCTATGTTTATAGGTAATCCATCATGAGCTTGTAAAATTCTTTCTATATGCCAAGCTCCTGGAGTTGCTGTTGCAGAACGTGTTCCATCTGCAGGTCCAGTTCCACCTGCAACTATAGTTGTTATTCCATTATCTAGGGCAGCGTGAACTATATCAGGAGTTATTAAATGTACATGAGAATCTATTCCACCAGCAGTTACTATAAGTCCCTCTCCTGCAATAGCCTCTGTACTCGCTCCCACAACAAAATCTATATCATCCATTATTCCTGGATTTCCACCTTTTCCAATAGCTATTATTTTCCCATCTCTTATTCCTATATCAGCTTTGTATACTCCAGTATAATCAATTATTACAACACTATTTATTATTGTATCTGCAACCAAAGGATTTCCCCTTCGAGTTTCTATAGGGTTCATTCCCATTCCATCTCTTAAAGTTTTTCCTCCTCCAAATTTTGATTCCTCTCCATATACAGTTAAGTCTTTCTCAATTTTTGCAAATAAATTTGTATCTCCAAGTCTTATACTATCTCCCGTTGTAGGACCAAATAAATCTGAATATTTTTTTCTATCCATTTCAAAACTCATAATTTGAACCTCCTAGTCTAAATATCCCTCAACTTTATTATTAAATCCAAAAACTCTTCTCTTACCGCTATAATCAATCAGTTTTACAACTTTTTTATCTCCTGGTTCAAATCTTACTGCTGTTCCAGAAGGTATATCCAATCTTTTTCCTCTAGTCATCTCTCTATTAAAATCTAAGGCAGAATTCACCTCAAAAAAGTGAAAATATGCTCCTACTTGCACTGCTCTATCCCCATTGTTAATTACTTCTATCTCTATTGCTTCATGACCTTTGTTACAAAGTATTTTGTCCTTTGCCAATATATATTCACCTGGAATCATAAATGCCTCCTCCTTATTTTAAATTTATAACTACTGTATTGGATTATGTACACTCACTAATTTTGTTCCATCTCTGAATGTTGCCTCAACTTGAATTAAAGGAATCATCTCCGCTATTCCTTCCATTACATCCTCTTTTTTTAATAATGTCTGACCATATGACATCAGCTCTTCTACAGTTTTTCCGTCTCTTGCACCCTCTATTATTTCATCACAAATATACGCTATAGTTTCCGGATAGTTTAGTTTAACTCCTCTATTTTTTCTTTTTCTCGCAACCTCAGCTGCAACACTTATCATTAATTTCTCTTTTTCTCTTGTTGTCAAATACATATATTTACCACCTCATTTAATAAAATAGAACTCTACCACATGTCAATTAACATCAAAAATCCTGGAATCCAAGCTGTTACTACTCCTTCAAATATTGATAGTAAAGGTGTAAACTTACCTAAATTTTTCTTAGGAACTGTTTCTATCCAACCTGTTAACCATAGGATACCCCAAAGCCACCATATAGCACTCATTCTCCAATCAGATTTCAAAGCTAACCACCCTGCTGGTAACGTATTTATCGTAACAAATAGACTAAACCATCCATAAGGAATAGGATTCAAGTTATAAATTCCATTTAGAGCTATATATAAGTATGTAAAAGTGAATAGTAATCCAGTTGCACCACTATAGTAATCACCTCTTGCTATAAGAACAATATTTAACACTAAAGTTATTCCACCAGTAAAAAGATTCATTATGGACAATGCTTTACCATCCACATTATAAAGTCTACACATACCATTACTTATTAAAACTATACCCACAAACAACAGAGCCACACCTAACATATAATTTTCACCTCCCTTCTAATTTTAGGATTATACAAATATATAATAACTTTTCTTTTTTATTATCACCTCCTTTTTATTTATTTTCAGTTACATTTACATCCAAAATATTAAATGGAACGATCACCCCTTCTTCATTAAAAACTTCTAAAATATAGGCCATTAACTCCCCTCTAACCTTATAATACCCCTTTGTCGGAGTCCAAACCATAAATAGAATATTTATACTCGAATCCCCATATTCCATTGTATGTATAAAATTTTCTTTATCCCTATTTAACCCTTCATATGTATTTGCTATATTCTCTAATATGCCAATTACTTTTTTCATATCCGAATCATAGGACACCGATACTTTTAGTTTTATGCGTCTTAAAAGATTTCCATCATAGTTTATAATATTTCCACTTATCATTACATTGTTTGGAACAATAATTCTTCTTCCATCTAAACTGGTTATATATGTTGAAAATACCTCTATTTTTGCTACCTCTCCCATCACTCCATTTATTTTTATAAAGTTTCCTATACTAAAAGGTCTCGTAAAAAATAGAACCACTCCACCAGCCAAATTTGATAGAAAATCCTTCAAAGAAATACCAACACCTAATCCAATGGCACTAATCATAGTAGCTATTGAAGCCTCACTAAAACCAAATGCCAACAATCCAATCAAAAAAAATGTCACATTCAATCCTAATTTTGTAACTGATTTTGTAAATTGTTTAGTATTTATATCCTGATTAACTACGGGAATTTTATCAATATACTTATCTACTCTTTTTGAAAAGTATGAACCTATATACAATATAGCTATAAAAATAAGAGCTCTAATCAAAAATTCAATTGCATCATGTCCCAATGTCTGTAATAATGGCTCCCCTAAACTATTTTTAATCTGTAGTAGATTACTGATTGCTTCCATAATTATTTCCTCCCCCAAAAATCTATTCTCTACAATTTATATTATAAATTTCATAAATATATCCTTTAATTTTTTTATAAATTTAAAAGGAAATCTTTGATTTTTTTGTAAAAAGGTACATCAACTATCATAGGAGGTATTTTTTATGGAAAAATGGAAATGTAAAATATGTGATTGGGTTTTTGATCCTGCTATTGGTGATCCAGACAATGGAGTACCTGCTGGTACTGCTTTTGAAGCTGTTCCTAGTGATTGGGTTTGCCCTATATGTGGTGCTGCAAAAGACGAATTTGAAAAAGAATAGATTTTTTTGCTGGGATAAGTCTTTATACCTCAGTTTTTTTTAATTTCTATAATAAAATTTAGGAGGTTATTTTTATGTCTATGTTTTGTTTTCAATGTCAAGAGACAGCTATGAACGAAGGCTGTACTGTTAGAGGTGTTTGCGGTAAAACTTCTGAAACTGCTAATTTACAGGATTTATTGGTTCATATGGCTAAAACTGTTTCTGCCTATATTGTTCTTCTAAATAATAAAATCCCTATAACTGATGATCTTCATCGTTGGATTGTAAACGCTCTCTTCGTTACTATTACCAATGCCAATTTTCATGATGATGCTATTATAAGAGAGATTGAGACAGGGGAAGCCTACAGAGCAGCTTTAGAAATAGAGCTTTTAAATAATAAAATAGCTGTTCCTGAAAAATATGCTAAATATATCAATTGTCCAACTGATCTTAGTTCAGATGATTCTCTTTTAGATTATGCTGAAAAAGTTGGGGTATTAAGAACTAAAAATGAAGATATTCGTTCTCTACGGGAAACTATCATATATGGCTTAAAAGGAATGTGTGCCTATGTTGAACATGCTTTTAATTTAGGCTATGAAGATATTTCTATATATAATTTTATTGAAGAAACACTCGCTAACGTAGATAATGATAAGCTGACTGTTGAGGAATTACTACAAATGATTCTAAACGTTGGGAAAGTTGGGGTTGAAGCAATGGCTCTTCTAGATAAAGCTAACACATCAACATATGGACACCCTGAAATAACTAAAATTAATCTTGGTGTTAGAAATAGACCCGGAGTTTTAATATCTGGACATGACTTAAGAGATTTAGAAATGCTTTTAGAACAATCTAAAGATACCGGTATTGATATCTATACTCACTCTGAAATGTTACCAGGTCATGCATATCCATTTTTTAAAAAATATAACAATCTTGTCGGAAATTATGGTGGTTCTTGGTGGCACCAAACAAAAGAGTTCGTCACTTTCAACGGTCCAATTCTATTTACAAGTAATTGTTTAGTTCCTCCTAGAGGAACTTTGGCTGAATACCTCGAAAGAGTTTATACCACAAACTCTGCAGGCATGGAAGGATGCGAGCACATTCTCGCTGATGAAAACGGATTTAAAGATTTTAGTGAAATTATTGAAAAAGCTAAAGCTTGTAAACCTCCTGTTGAAATTGAACGTGGTGAAATTATTGCTGGTTTTGCTCATAACCAAGTTCTAACTCTAGCTGATAAAATTATTGATGCTGTTAAATCTGGAGCAATCAAAAAATTTTATGTCATGGGAGGATGTGATGCTAGAATGCAAGATAGAAAATATTACACTGAATTTGCTTTAGCCCTACCTAAAGACTGTGTAATCCTTACTGCTGGTTGTGCTAAATATAGATATAACAAATTAGGTTTAGGAGATATCAATGGTATTCCTAGAGTTCTTGATGCTGGACAGTGTAACGATTGCTACTCATTGGCTGTTATTGCATTAAAATTAAAAGAAGCTTTTGGATTGGATAACGTAAATGATTTACCTATTGTATTTAATATTGCATGGTATGAACAAAAAGCTGTTTTAGTTCTTCTATCTCTATTGTATCTTGGATTTAAAAACATACATATAGGTCCTACTATCCCTGCATTCCTAAGCTCCAATGTTCTTCAAGTCCTAATCGATAATTTCAAATTGGGAACTATTAGTAATGTAGAAGATGATTTAAAAAACTTTTAGAATCAAAAAGGCAAACTTCAATAGTTTGCCTTTTTTAATATCTGCTCCATCTCCTTTATCTCTTCACCCTGACTTAAAATAATTCCATGGGAGATTTTTATCAACTCTTTATTTTTTCCAAATTTCAAATACTCTTTTGCCATGCTCACAGCACCTTCGTGATGAATAATCATATTTTGTAAATAACACTTTGTTATAACACTAGCATTATTTACTACTTCATCATAAGGCTTCATATTTTTCATCATTTTTATCATTACTTTTTGCATTTTAGCAAGAAATTTTTCATTATCATTTCCTCTCAATTCTCCCGATTCCAATAGTTGTTGCATAATTTCAATTTCTTTTTGCTGAATACGTATTATTCTAGTAGCTAAATTTTTTACATCTCTATTTTGGGTGTATTTCAAAACACCTACGCTTGTCACTATTGCCGCTTCATGATGAGGAATCATATATATAACAAAGTTATTCCCAACATCTTTTGTTAAAAAAACTTGTGAACTATTTGACATCATTAAACTGTGGGCATATTCATCATACTCTTTAAAACCTTTCAAATTTTGTGGAATAATGTCTTTTAAAGGAGTGAGTACTGTATATACTTTACTATCCGATTTTACTTCATAATTTAACACCTCGTGTAAATGATTTTCGCCTAAATCGTTACTGTAAGAATTTAAAGAAACTGTTGAAAATAGAGCTGCTATTCCTACCATTATATTTATATTTTTAAAATCCATTTCTCTCAAACCTCCTTGCACTAAAATCTGTGTTATATTATTAAAAACAATAGAGAGAATTCCTTTTTAATTTTAAAGGATTTTTGCAATAAACTTGTAAAATTAAGCTAAATACTATATTAAGTAACATAGGAGGGTTTTATGTATGAATTTTTAATAAATTTAAATCCTGTTTTACAGGCTTTTCTAGCCACTTTATTTACATATTTTATTACCATGCTTGGAGCTGCCATGATCTTTTTTTTTAAAACAATAAATCAAAAAGTTCTAAATGGAATGCTTGGATTTGCCTCAGGTGTTATGATTGCTGCTTCCTTTTGGTCACTCTTAAATCCCGCCATTGAACTAGCTGAAAGTATTGGAATCCCTGGATGGAAGCCCGCTATTATCGGCTTTTTATTTGGAGGATTTTTCCTCTGGTCCATTGATAAATTTTTACCTCATTTACATCAAAATCAACCCATATCAAATGCGGAGGGTATATCGACTAACTGGAAAAGAAGCGTTCTTTTAGTTTTAGCAATCACTCTTCATAATATACCTGAAGGGTTAGCTGTTGGAGTTGCCTTTGGGGCTCTATCTGTAGCCGGTAATGATTCAGCTCTCATTCCAGCAATAGCTCTAGCTATTGGAATAGGTTTACAAAATTTCCCTGAAGGAGCCGCTGTATCCATTCCACTGCGAAGAGATGGAATGAGCAGACGAAAAGCTTTTTTTTACGGTCAGGCTTCTGGTCTTGTTGAACCAATAGCCGGTGTGATTGGTGCTATTTTTGTTATAAAAATGACTTTTTTACTTCCATATGCACTTGCTTTTGCTGCTGGTGCCATGATTTATGTTGTAGCGGAAGAATTAATTCCAACTGCTAAGGAGATTCGACATGATGATTCTGGTACCATAGGAGTTATGTTTGGTTTTGCCATCATGATGTTTTTAGATGTTGCCTTGAGTTGATAATTCTTTAGTACTTATTGTAATAGAGGCAATAGCAGAGTAAATATGCTTTTGAAATAACTAAAAAAGGCGTCAAAGAAAAAAATTTGACGCCAAGTTAAATTCATATCCATCCTAGTATTAAATCTATTGTCCTAGAAAAGTTACTAAAATGACGCTTTAGTCAGCCTTATTTTTCTCTTTTCCTTCTTTCATTAATATAACTGTTACTTTATTTGTGTACCTAGATAATTCGTTATAGTCTTTTTCAACTTCAGTCCAATTCGGTTTTGTTTTATCTATCTCCTTTGTTATTTTTGAGCTTAAATATTCCATTCTCTCAAGATCACTATCTGACATGCCTTTTTTTATAGCTTCTACAACTTCTTTTTCATCTACAGATTTTGGTAATACTTCCTCTAATCCCGTATCAGATACCAAATCATTGGCTATATCATTTTCAAAATCTGCTTCACTTTTATCCATTCCGTTTTCTTTCAAAGTTTTTATTGTTTCAAGTGCAAGTTTATTTGTATATGTAGATAATTCATTATATAAAGTCTCAACTTTTTCCCAATTTGGCTTTTCTTTTTGAATTTCAGTATCCACCTGCTCACCAATTTCATTCATTTTATCTATATTTTCTGAGTCTTTACCTATATTTCCCATTATATTTTGAATAAGTTCTTTATTAGCTATTTTGGATGCTACTGTTTTATCAATAGTTGGTATATTTTTACTTGAATCATCTACTTTCTCTGTGGAAAAAGATATAACCGACAACATAATAGATAAAATAATTAAAATAATTTTCATCTCTTTATCTCCTTTTAATTTTAATATAATCTCTATCACAATACTACAAAAAAAGAAATTAAATCCTTCCTAAATTTATCATTATAATTTCTAAATTATCTTAAAATAAGCGTGACAAAACTGTAAAAAATATGGTATTAATCTAAGTAACAAGTCAAGGGGGAGTGATTATATGTTAAATAATTTAAGTACTCATCGAAACTATCTACATACTATACCAGAAATAGCATTAAATGAATTTAAAACTGCTGAATATATCAGAAAAGTTTTAGATGATGAACACGTTGAATATCATTGTATTGGAACAAGTACTATTGCCTTTATTTCTGGAAAGAGTGATGTGTGCATAGCTTTTAGAGCTGATATTGATGCTCTACCATTAACTGAAGCGAGTAATAATCCATTTCAATCTAGGACTCTTGGAATGATGCACGCCTGTGGTCATGATGGTCACACTGCTATACTGTTAACCTTCATACAAGAAATTAAGCTCCTAATGTCTCAAGGAATAAAATTAAATAAATCTTTAGTTTTTATATTTCAAGCAGGAGAAGAGGGAGCTGGTGGAGCTAGATTTATAGTAGCTGATAGCTACTATAAATCTAAAAATATAGAAGCTATCTACGCACTGCACGTCTATCCTGAGATTAAAGTTGGAGAATTCGCTGTAAAATCTGGTTTTGTATCGCTTCAAAATATAAATTTAGATATCACTCTAACCGGCAAAGGATGCCATGGTGCTCAGCCTCATAAGGGTATCGATTCCATTCTTATCGGTGCAAAATTAGTCGAAGCATATCAGTCAATTAAATCAAGAAATATCCCCTCCTATGAACATTTTTTACTTACGATAGGAGCTTTTCACGCCGGTACAGTTAGAAATATTATTCCCGAAACAGTTAATATGCTCGGAACTATCCGACTTGAAAATATCTCCTTGATACCTTTTATCCAAGAAAGAATGGAAAATATCAACCGTGGATTTGAATTAGCTTTTGATGTCAAAATTGACATGAAATTTCAACCTTTCTATCCCCCGGTAATCAACGATTCCAATCTTTTTAAAAAGGCTTTAAACGCCTTAAAAAATAAAAAAGTTTTTACTGATATCTCACTAAGTGGATCGGAGGATTTCTCTTTCTATTCACAAAATGGAACTCCCGGACTACTAGTATTAATCGGTGTTAGAGATGAAGAAAAAGGACACGTTTGTGCACTTCATAATAATCGATTTGATTTTGAAAATGAAGCATTAATCTATGGAGTAGATTTTTTCAAAAGCTTGCTTCAAGAAAATAATGTTCTTTAATCTCATTTTAAAAGGAAATTTTCAACTTATCTTTAATAATATAATAACCATATTATAATTAGGAGGTTTTTTCATGAAAAAATATATTCTAGTATGTTCTTTTATCCTTTCAGCTTTAACTTTTTCTGCAACACACGATAACCACCAAAATCAACAAAGCACAATGAATGAGATGCCTATGATGCAATCTCAAAATGGTTGTCCTAAATGTGGTAGTGAGATGATGAAAAATATGTCGCAAATGCCTCGATGGAAAGGTGACCAAAAATTAATGAAGAGCAATATGATGTATGCAACCCCTGAAATGCAAAAGAGTATGATTGATATTGAACAAAAAGAGTTAGATATCAAAAAAGAGATGTTAGAAGATAAAGTGGATTGGAACAAAGTTGAAAAACTTAACAAGGAAATTGCTCAAATAAAAGCCGATATACAAACTAAAGTTATGAAACAACACTTTGAAATGATGAAATCCACTGCTACTCCTGTAAAACAATAGTAAGAAATGAAGAGAGTTCCTTTAACTCTCTTCATTTTTATTATTTATCCAATTCAACAATTTTTCATAGTTTTCCCTTGCGTCTTTTATACCTAAATTATATAGAGCTTCAATTTTATTCAAATCTCTTTCCAATCTATCTACAAGCACTATATCACTAGGTCTGAAAACAAATGCTTCACCTTTACGCTCAAGCTCCCATACATCTTTCAAAGCTCGATTATACACTAAATGTCGTTCAATTAGTGCTTCTGCTACTTTAGGATATTTTCTATAATATAATTTTATTAAAGTTTGTAGTTTTAAAGGTTCCTTCTTGTAACTTTCATCCTCTGTCAAAATAACTACGTTTTTAGTATTTCCATCCAATATCGATTCTGCAATTGGAATTGGAGATGCTATCCCACCGTCTAAATAGATTTTTTCATTTACTATTGCCTCTTTGGAAAAGAATGGTAAACTCCCTGATGCAATTAGAGATTCCAAAAGATCCTCTACTTTTTTGAAATCTTTCTTAGAAAAAAAATCAGTCCCTCCTCTTATACAATCGAAAGCACCCACTTTGAACTCTGAATCACACTTATTAAACGTTTCAAAATCAAAAGGATATAACTCATAAGCCATTTTTCTATATGCAAAATCAATATTTACATAGCTTCCGTTCTTTATTAAATATTTATATCCCATATATCTCTCATCATTTAAATATTTTAAAATAATATCAATATTTCTTCGTTTTTGCCTTGAAGCATAGGAGGCTGAATAAATTGCACCTGCTGACACCCCAATTGTATATTTAAAATATAACTCTCTAGATAAAAAGTAATCTAAAACTCCAGATGTGTATGCTCCTCTCAATCCTCCACCTTCCAAAACCAATCCTATATTATCCATTTTAAATCCTCCTGAAACAAAACTAATATTTCTTACATATTTTACATTTTATTTTAATATTTTCTTTTATTTTTGTAAGAGTTTTAATATTCTTTGACTTTTAGCTTTTTTTCTTTTAGAATTATAATAAAACTCATGGAGGAAATTTTAAATGATAAAAAAATTTATAAGTTATTATAAACCTTATAAAAAACTCTTTTTTTTAGATTTATTTGCAGCTATAACAGTTTCTATTTGTGATTTAATCTATCCCATGTTAAGTAGAGTTGCTGTAAATAACTATATCCCTAATAAAAATTATCGCAACATTCTTATTTTAGCTATCGGTCTTTTTGGAATATATATCATTAAACTTATCTGTAACTACTTTATGAATTACTGGGGTCACGTAGTTGGTGTTAGAATGCAGGCTGATATGAGAAAAGATGTTTATACTAAACTTCAAAACTTTCCTATAAAATATTTTGATAATACACAAACTGGAAGTATTATGTCTAAAATTGTAAATGATTTGCAAGAGGTATCTGAACTTGCACATCATGGACCTGAAGATCTTTTTATATCAATAATAATGATTCTTGGTTCTTTTTTTCTTCTTTTAAATATCAATGTTCCATTAACTCTTATTGTTTTTTCAGTTATTCCTTTCATAGTCTGGTTTACTATTAATAGACGTCAACGAATGTCTGATGCTTTTTCAGAAACACGTGAAAAAATTGGAGTAATTAATTCAACTTTACAAAATAGTATCAGTGGAATCAGAGTTTCCAAAGCTTTTGTCAATAAAAATGATGAACTAGAAAAATTTAAAAAAAGTAATATCGAATTTAAAAAAGCTCGCGAAGGTGCCTATAAAGTTATGGCTGAATATGTCTCTGGCATGACTTTTCTTACAGATATGCTCGACTATCTTGTGTTGGTTTTTGGAGCTATCTTCACATATCAAGGTAAAATTAATTTCGGTGACTTTTTAGCTTATCTTCTATATATTAGAATTTTTAGCCAACCTATAAAAAGACTTGTTGGTTTTGTTGAACAATATCAAAATGGTATGAGTGGATTCAAGCGTTTTAAAGAGATGTTAGATGAAGATACCGAAAAAGACTCTATTAACGCCAAAGAGATTAAAAATATTCGTGGTGATATAAAATTTGAAAATGTCTATTTCAGTCATGACAAAAAAAATATATTAAAAAATTTCTCACTTGATATAAAAGCTGGTGAAACTTTGGCTCTCGTTGGACCTTCTGGTGGTGGAAAAACTACTATCTGTAATTTAATTCCCAGATTCTATGATATTGATAGTGGTGATATAAAAATAGATTCTCAAAGTATCTATAATTTTAAAATTGATTCTTTAAGAAAAAACATTGGTATTGTACAACAAGACCCATTTCTTTTCACTGGCAGTATTAAAGAAAATCTAACTATCGGAAAAACTGATGCCACTGATGAAGAAATTATCGAAGCTGCTAAAAAAGCTAATATTCACGATTTTATTGTAACTTTACCGGATGGCTATAACACAGAAGTAGGAGAAAGAGGAGTAAAACTTTCTGGTGGTCAAAAACAGAGAATTGCTATCGGGAGAATTTTCTTAAAAAATCCTCCAATTTTAATATTGGATGAAGCTACTTCAGCTTTGGATAATATCACTGAACAACTTATACAAGAATCTTTAGATGAGCTTTCTAAAAATCGTACAACTATTGTTGTTGCCCACAGACTATCCACTGTTAAAAATGCTGACACCATTGTTGTTTTGACAGATGATGGTATTGTTGAAAAAGGAAATCATGAAGAGTTAATTGCTAATAAAAACTTTTACTATAACTTACATTTAGGTATTTTACAATAAAACTATTTAAAGGAGAACTATGAAAAAATCTATTCATAAATACTTTGCTTTACTCTTTATTATAAATTTTATATTTATATTTGATAACTCTTTTAGTAAAAATAATATTATTACTGTTGCACAAGGTTCAAAACCAAAATCATTAGATCCTCATACTTTTAATGAATTTCCAACTCTTGGCATAACGGAACATATTTTTAACACCTTGGTCACTCTTGATGACGCTGGAACTCCTGTCCCTGAGCTAGCTGAGAACTTCGTTTATCTCTCTCCAACAGAGATTTTATTTACAATCAAAGAAAATATCAAATTCCATAATGGGGATACATTGACAGCTGATGATGTTATTTTTAGCTTAGAGAGAATGATGGAAAAACCTGGAAGCAGAGTTATATTAAAAGATATTAAATCAGTTATTAAAACATCTGACAATAAAGTTCTTGTAACTTTGTATGAGCCATCTGCACCATTTTTAGCAAACTTAACTCTTCCTATAGCCGCTATCATGAATAAAAATTATGTGTTATCTGGAAATAACGTCGCTTTACACCCTGTCGGTACTGGACCGTACATGGTCACAAACTGGGGAGACGGAGATAAAATAGTTATGAGCAGTTTTAAAGAATATTTTAAAGGTGTTCCTAAAAATGATGGATTAATCTTTAAAATTATTACTGAAAATACCAGTCGTTTGGCTGCTCTAGAAACTGGTGAAGTTGATATCATCTATGCTATATCTCCAATCGATTTTCAAATTGTGGAAAAAAATCCCAATCTAAATCTATTACATAAAACTACGACTACTACAGAGCTTATGGTTTTAAATGTACAAAAAGAAGGATTAAACAATAAAAATATTAGGAAAGCTATCCATATGGCTATCGATAAATCTGGAATTTTAGAAGCTATATTTTTAAATAAAGGTTCCATTGCAACTTCCCCAATAAATCCCAATATTTTTGGAAGTTATCAAAATTTAAAGCCTGTAAATATCAACATAGAAAAAGCTAAAAATATTATAATTAATGAAACCAAGAAAAAAAAACTTCCTATTTTTAAAATTTGGACAAGTGAAAATATAGTGAGAGTTCAAATAGCTCAAATTATACAAGCTAATCTAAAAGAAATTGGAATTGAATCAAGTATTGAAATTGTAGAATGGGGAACATTTTTAAAGAAAACCTCTGAAGGAGTTCACGACATTCTTTTAACTACGTGGATTTTAGGTGTTAGTGATATCGACACTGTTGTTACTACTCTTTTTGATTCAAACTCTATCGGAGCTGAAGGAAATAGATCTTTTTATAGCAATCCAGCTTTAGATAAGAAGATTGACTTAGCTCGAACCACAACTGATATGAAAAAAAGAAAAGAGTACTATAAAGATATTCAAGAAATAATTTTAGATGAAAATCCAATAATTCCATTGGTTTATAAAATTGATGGAATCGGAATCAGCAATAAAATTCAAAACTTTAGGTATAATAAAGCAAGTATGCGAAACTACTATGAAGAGATGAAAAAAGTAGATGCTAAATAGCATCTACTTTTTATTTATCATCTCTGTTAAGTCTTTAACTGTTTCTCTTAAATATTGTCCTTTTAAATACTCCATTTTTATATCTTCAAAAATAAACTTTTTAATCTCTTTTGGTCTTTCTATAAAAACATTTCCGCAAACTTCATAATCCTCTGTTAAAGGTACTATAAAAGGAACTTTAAACTCCTCCACTCCCATCAGAGGTTTTAAAAACTTTTCTCCTCTGGCTTTAGTTATAATAGCCATATCAAAGTTTGAATTTAACTCACAAAACTTTTTTAGAACAGTTACATTTAACTGAAAATCTGTACACCATGGTTCTCCAGAAATTAAAAAATTTATCTTTTTTTCAATGCTTTTTACGATATTAATCTCATCATCAGTCATAATTATTCTTGAATAGTTTTTAGGAATCCTATCTCTTTCGCTTTTTATCCCAGTACCCATAAAAGCGTCAAAATTCATTCCTGCCGAATAAAGAGTTTTTAAATCCACTAAGTTCACCTCACAATTTTCTATCTTTTTATTTTATAATATCTATCTCTCAACAAAAAGTAATAAGCTCCACTTAAAATATATGCTAGTGACATATAATTTAAAATAGTTCGTCCCAAATATTTTAATCCCAATCCCACTAAAAGTCCGCCAATTACAAAAGAGAGAATATTCATAGTATAATACTTCATCTTCCATCCTATCTCTCTACTCCCTCTTAGATAGTGTCCTATCACAACTCCTAAATCTGTGACTGTCCCAGTCACATGAGTAGTTCTAATTACCAAACCTTTATAACGTATAAACAAACCATTTTGTAGACCTAGAGAAAATGCAAGAATAAATACACACAAAACCTCAGTGTATAAATATATATCTAAAATTTTTAATAATACTCCAATAAATATGAGTGTATCTCCATATCTTTTTTTTAGTTCAAAGTCTCTTCCTGACCCTATAATAATTCCTGACACTATCGCTCCAACAAAAAATGCCACTACTAAACCTATCATAATTTTTAAATGAGATATGTTATAATATGCCAGATCTGTTGAAATTCTTGTTACAGTTCCCGTTATATGACTGGCAGTCAAAGAAAATTGTAATATTGCGAAGGCATTCATACCTCCGCCTAAAAAAGCTAGTAAACTTATCCATAAAAATAGTTTTTTATTAATTTGTTCCATTTTTCTTCTTCTTAATATTTTATTTTAAATACTACTTTTTTTAGATATTTAGGTTCATTATCTTTTGCAATTAATGGCATATGAGGCTCATCTGGAAAAACTACTAGAAAATTATCTTTAGTCATATTTAATCTGTACTCTTCCACTCCTTCTAAAACTTGAAAATCACTTTCAGCATTATATTCAGTTTTTTCCTTTAAAGAACTTTTTAAAGAATACCCAATTCCTTCTTCGCCATCTATCACTACATGAATATCTATATATTTTTTGTGCCCTTCAAAAAAGCACTCCTCTAAAACTTTTGTTTTACACTCTTGAAGATTAAAAAATACATTCTCTCCATCTAACTCATTTTTTCCCAACACTCCATTTTTATAACTTCCATTCTCTATAGCCTCTATCGCCATATCCAAACCACTAGAAATTCCCTTATAAAACTTTAATTCATCAATTTGTCCAAAGATCATCTACTAATCCCCCTTAATTTTTTTATATTTCTATTTAATGATATTCTAAAAACCTTCATAAAGTCAAGCTATTATTTAATTTAGATTGATTTTTTTTGATAATTCTTTTATAATATAGTGTGAAGAAATATATTTAGAGGAGGATATTGTGTTACAAAAATTTAAAAGAAACTTTTCAATTATAGCACATATAGATCACGGTAAATCAACTGTAGCTGATAGACTGCTTCAAACTACTGGAACTGTTACTGAAAGAGAAATGAAAGAACAACTTCTTGATTCAATGGAATTAGAAAGAGAAAAAGGAATTACAATAAAAGCTCAGGCTGTTACTTTAAAATATACTGCTAAAGATGGAAATGAATATGAACTAAATCTTATTGATACTCCAGGACACGTTGACTTTATATATGAAGTTTCTCGTTCGTTAGCTGCCTGTGAAGGAGCTCTTTTGGTTGTTGATGCCGCTCAAGGTGTAGAAGCTCAAACCTTAGCGAACGTTTACTTAGCTCTTGAAAATAATCTTGAAATCGTACCTGTTATCAATAAAATTGATCTACCTGCTGCAGACGTAGAAAAAGTTAAAAATGAAATTGAGGATATTATTGGATTACCTGCAGATAATGCTATTTTGGTTTCAGCCAAAGCTGGAATTGGAATTGATGAACTTTTAGAAGCTATTGTTGAAAGAATCCCTGCTCCAACGTTTGATGAAGGAGCTCCTTTAAAAGCTATGATTTTTGATTCATTATTTGATGATTATCGAGGAGTTATAACGTATGTTAAAGTTCTTGACGGAACCATCAAAAAAGGAGATAAAATTAAAATATGGTCAACTGGAAAAGAATTTGAAGTACTTGAATGTGGTATTTTCGCTCCGACAAAAAAAGAGCAATCAGAATTAAGTTCAGGATCTGTGGGATATATTATAACAGGTATCAAAACTATACAGGATACACAGGTAGGGGATACTATAACCCATGCTAAAAGACCTTGTGCTGAGCCATTAGATGGATTTAGAGCCGCTCAATCAATGGTATTTGCTGGATTATATCCACTTTCTACAGATGATTATGAAGATTTAAGAGATGCATTAGAAAAGCTACAGTTAAATGATGCCTCTTTGACATTCATTCCTGAGACATCTCTTGCGCTTGGGTTTGGATTTAGATGTGGATTCTTGGGACTATTACATATGGAAATTATTGTTGAAAGACTTAGAAGAGAATACGATATCGACTTAATATCTACTTCTCCTTCGGTTGAATATAGAATCACTTTAGAGGGAAAAGAAACTTATGTTATTGATAACCCTTGTGATTTTCCTGAAGGTGGAAGAGCAAAGTTCTGTGTTGAGGAGCCATATATAAAGGGAAGTATCCTTACTCCAAAAGATTATGTAGGAAATGTTATGGAGCTTTGTCAGGAAAAAAGAGGAACTTATATTGATATGAAGTATATAGATGATAATAGAACAATGGTAATCTATGAGTTACCTCTTGCAGAACTTGTCATCGATTTCTATGACAAGTTAAAATCTAGAACCAAAGGATACGCTTCTTTTGAATATGAGATGATTGGCTATAAAGAATCAAATCTTGTCAAAGTAGATATTCTTGTTTCGGGAAATGTTGTTGATGCATTCTCCTTTATTGCTCATACCGATCACGCTGCATCTAGAGGAAGAGCTATTTGTGAAAAACTGAAGGAAATTATTCCTAGACAACAGTTTGAAGTTCCTATTCAAGCTGCACTGGGAGCTAAAATAATAGCTAGAGAAACGATTAAAGCCTATAGAAAAAATGTTCTTGCTAAATGTTATGGTGGAGACATTACTAGAAAGAAAAAACTTTTAGAGAAGCAAAAAGAGGGAAAGAAAAGAATGAAACAAATAGGAAATGTGGAAATTCCTCAAGAAGCATTCGTATCTGTTCTTAAGCTTAATGATTAATCTAAAATTTCGGGTGAGCTAATTGGCTCACCTTTTGCTTATTAAGGAGGGGACTTTATATCTATGAAAGAATTACATTTCATTTTAAAAAGAATTTTTCCAACTATTTTGAGTATTTTGATTTTTTTATCTGGAACCCTTATTATATTTTCAAACTCATCAAAATTTGATGTAAGATACATCAAATTTGTCTACTCTGTTTTACCGGGGGATATTATAACCTTATCTCACCTTTCATCCAATGTAATAGGAACTTTTCTTCTTATACTTGCGTATGGAATCTACAGAAGATTAGATAGTGCCTATTATCTATCTATTGTCGCTTTTATTTTTGCCATATTTTTTAGTTTTTTTAAGGGCTTCAACTATTTGGAGGCAGCTTTTTTCAGTTTTATTTTAATTTTATTAATTCCATCCAAAGATCGTTTTTACAGAAAATCTTCAATTCTAAAAGATAAATTATCTCTAAAATGGGTTCTCTTTACTTTACTGGTCATTCTACTGAGTATATTTTTTGGTTTTTATTCCTTTAAAACTGTTGAATATAAAAAAGAAGTTTGGTGGCATTTAGTTTTAAATAAGCACTATACTATCTTCTTAAGAAATAGCTTTATATCACTCTCTATATTTTGTATCTTTTTAGTTTTTAATTTTTTTAACACTGTCTTAAGCGTAGAAAAAATACCAAGTTCAAAGGTTTTAAATGAAATAAAAAAAATAATTAAATCAAGTGATAATAGCTATGCTTCTCTAGCTTTACTACCTGATAAATCAATTCTTTTTGACAGAGGAAAAAACTCTTTCATCATGTATGGAAATACAAATAGTAACCTTATATCTATGGGTGATCCTATTGGTGATAAAGAATATTTTCGTGAAATTATACAAGATTTTTATAGAATTGGAAAACAAAGTGGAAAAAATATAGCCTTCTATGAAATTTCTAAAGAACACCTTTCCGAATATTTAGAGTTAGGTCTTAAAATAATTAAAATAGGAGAAGAGGCTATTGTCAATTTAAAAAACTACGATATCTCTACACCTCTGTACAAAAAAATCAGATATACTTTCAATAAATTTGAAAAAATGAATTTTACTTTCAAAGTTGTTGATTCTATTGAAGGGATTGAATCTTCTTTAGAAGAGGTTTCCAACAGTTGGCTAAAAAATAAAAAAGCTAAGGAGAAAGAATTTTCTCTAGGTAGCTTCAATCTAGATTACCTCAAAAATTTTAAAATAGCACTTCTATATGATGAAAATAACGAATTGATTGCTTTTTCCAATTTACTCAGCACTGACAATAAAAGTGAAGTTGCTATCGATTTAATGAGGTATGTTGAATCTGCACCATCTGGGACTATGGAATATTTATTCATAAAAATAATAAACTGGTCAAAAGAAAATGAATATGAACGTTTTAGTTTGGGAATGGCACCACTTGCTGGAATATATGGTGGTGAATTAGCACCTCTATGGAATAAACTTAGTGTATTTTTATTCAATCACGGCGGTAACTTCTATAATTTTGAAGGCTTAAAACAATTTAAAGATAAATTTGCTCCTCAGTGGGAATCCAAATATCTAGCATATTCTGGTCATTTTAATCTAGCGTCTCTACTAAAAGATATTGCTCTTTTAATATCGGGAGGAATCTTAGGAATCTTTAGTAAAAAGTAGTTTTCTAATTTTAAGTATTTTAAGTATTTTAAGTATATGAAAAAAAGGAGAGATTATGAATCTCTCCTTTTAAAATCTTAGTTAGCTTTCTCAGCATAAACTGAAACTTGCTTCTTGTCTCTTCCTAATCTCTCGAACTTTACGTATCCATCGATTAATGCGAATAGAGTGTGATCTTTTCCACATCCCATGTTGTTTCCAGCATGGAACTTATTTCCTCTTTGTCTAACAATGATGTTTCCAGCTTTTACAACTTCTCCATCATACTTCTTAACTCCAAGGTAATTTGGATTAGAATCTCTTCCGTTCTTAACAGAACCTTGTCCTTTTTTCTTCGCAAATAATTGTATATTTAATGTAAATAGCATCTAAATTTCCTCCTTCTCTACAAGCTTTATGTGTTTAGGATAACCCTTAGATAGTTCTTTCAACATCAATACCATTGTATCTAATAATACATGAACCTCTTTTTCCTTATTAGAAAAATCCATTCCCCTCATATCAACGTCTAAGTACCCATCGGAGTCAATTTCAAATTTTGGTGTAATATCCAAAACTTCTTGCAATCCTCCTAACGGAAATTGCATTGCCATGGAAACTGCAGCACAAACAATATCTTGCCCGTATTCAGCGTATTCAGCATGACCATTGGCTCTGTATCTAACTACTTTACCATTTTTTTTTAATATTTCAATCTTTGTCATAAACTAATTATGCATTGATTGCAGTAACTTTAATCTCAGTGAAAAGTTGTCTATGACCTTTCTTTCTGTGATATCCAGTCTTTGGCTTGTATTTGAAGTTAACAACTTTAGCTCCTTTACCTTGAGCAACAACCTCTGCAACTACTTTAGCACCCTCAACAACAGGAGTTCCAACTTTAATCTCTCCATTGTTTGATACTAAAAGAACCTCTGTTAATTCTACAGTTGTGTTAACCTCAGCATTTAGTTTTTCAACTCTTAATACTTCACCTACTGCAACTTTGTACTGTTTTCCTCCAGTTTTTATAACTGCGTACATTCTAACACCTCCAAAAGTATAAAGATCGCTAGATTCGGTTGCTGACGACCTTATCCAAGCTTAATCTACTGTTCATTCTATCATTTTTTATGTACTTTGTCAATTAATTTATTTTAGCCACTCCTGTGATAACGGAGAGCCGTTCCTATAATTTGTAATTTTTTCTAACTCACCTTTTGAAGTGTAACTTCTCCACTCACCATTTTGGAGCCCTCCAACCAGTCTCCCCTTCTCTCTAATTTTTTCATTGTCCCAATATGCAATCCATTCTCCATTTCCACCTTTAAAATCCTCTTGGTGCAATATTTTTCCTTTGTTATCATACCATATCGTTGGTCCTGATATTTTCCCATCTGAATATGTCACTCTTGAACGAATGTTTCCTGTATTTCTATAATATGTCTCTTGTACTCCATTTTTCAATCCATTTGTATAAGGCTCTTTCATCCCAACTCTTCCAGCCTCAGAGTACCAAACCTTATATCCATTTAGCTTTCCATCTTTGTACTCCTCTGTATAATGTTTATGAACACCCACTACCGCCGCAAATGTTCCAGTAAATGGAACTGTTGAATTTCCATTATACGCCAATTTATTCCGCACTTGTTTGTTTGCTATATTTACCTGATCTATTCCATTTAAAGTAATCTCTGTTATTCCGCTATCCGCTAAAGCTACATTTTGACCTGTATGAATTATATCTGTCTGAGGGATAAATTCCCCCTCTGACATAGTTGAAATACTTACATCATAAGCTTTTTTTGGAATTGATGGCAATAAGATTCTATCTTCATCACTCATCTTTTTTTCTAGAGGGGTACACCCTACCAGTGCTAATAATATTACTCCCATTACTATTCTTATCTTTTTCATAACAATTCTCCCAATAATATTTTATGTAAAAAATAAAGTCAAGGAATTTATACGAAATTTCTTGACTCAGTTGTTTATTATTGATAGGCATTAAATAAGCCGGGTTTTGTATTTGTCAATCATTTATCTAGAGCTATAATTGCTTATAGCTTCAAGCAACTTACCCTGAGAGAGGACGAGCAACCCCTATTCTCTCCTATTTAGTCTTGCTCCAAAGGGGGTTTACCTAGCTTCTTTAGTCTCCTAAAAAACTGGTGGTCTCTTACACCACCTTTTCACCCTTACTATATACATAGCGGTCTATTTTCTGTGGCACTTTCCTTAAAGTTTCCTTTAGTAGCCGTTAGCTACCCTTTTGCTCTGTGGAGCCCGGACTTTCCTCTTGCTTACACAAGCGATTAACTCTAATACCTATCACTTTTTAACTTATATTTTCTCTTTTTTCTTTTTACCTGTACCATTCTAATAGATAATACCAAAAATGTCAATAAAATTCCTAAAAATATCTTGGTTTTTACTGTCATCCGGTCAAATCCTTTAATATTTTCTTGAGAATCAAAGTTCACTACAAAAATCTCCTGTAATCCCTCAACTAAATTTATAGCTATAAGAGACTCATTTTTTTCGCTCGTATATTCCTCTACATTTTTCAACAATAGAGATAAATCAGACGCCATATCTTCAGGTGCTAAATCCTGAGAAATTTTCAACTGTATTTTTAAAATTTCGTTTTCATTATTTTTTATTAAATTTACAATAACCGTTTTTTCCTGCTCGGCTGCTTCAAAACCTTCATTTTCTTCCAGAGTGTTTAAATAAAGTTTATTGCCTGTTTTCTCTTGAAAACTCTCTACAACTACTGATATTTTTGACTTTTCATCCTCTGAAAAAACATTTCTATAGTCGTTTATTTTTACAAGAACTAAAGTAGAAAATATTAATAAACCTATCGTAACTTTTTTTAGCATTCCATGTTCTCCTTACATTTTTTCAAAAACTGGACCATCATTATATATTGAAATAGATATTTCAAACTCTTTTTTCAGTAAATTTTCTAATAAATTCGAAAATATCCACTCACTTTCAAAATGCCCTATATCAATCAAATTAAAATTTTCTTCTTTTGCATCTACAGCTTCATGATATTTTACATCCCCTGTAATTAGAACTTGTGCCCCCAATTTTTTAGCTTTTCTCCAATAAGAAGCTCCTGCTCCGCTGACCAAAGCTATCTTTTTTATCCCTCTTTCCTCTTTTGCTCTCACTATACTTATACTTTTCAAATTTAACTTTTCTTTCAATAAAATCGATAAATCTTCAATGCTCACTCCCTCTTCTATTTTATAAATCCTTCCTATTCCATACTCCCTACCATTACTTTCCATTGGATCAAGTATTTTTCCATTTCTTAGTCCCAGTATATTTTCTCCTAAAAAATCATTTAATCCTGATTTTCCTGAATCTAGGTTAGTATGCATTGAATACACCGAAATTCCACTCTCTATTAATCTTATAATTTTTCGTCCTACTAAAGTATCACTATTTATCTTTTTTAAAGGTGCAAAAATTATTGGATGGTGAGTTATAATTAGATTAGCACCCACTTCAATCGCTTTGTCAATAACACTATCTGTTAAATCCAATGACAAAAGAACTCCTCTCACTTTTGAATCTCTACTTCCTACCAGTAACCCCACATTATCCCAATCCTCAGCTAAAGAAATAGGAAATTTCTCTTCTAAAAAAGTTATAATTTTACTTAACTTCATATCTTTAAACTTCTTCCTCCTCCCAAAGATATTTTTGTCAATGCTTCTTCAAATAGCCTCTCTCCCTCTCCTCTTTTTAAGTCTAAAGCATTTTCAATTTCAAATAAAGACTCTCTTTTATCTCCAATCAGCCCGTAATACCTCTTTAAAATCTCCTCTTCCAAATATGACATTTTCTTTGGAACTGAATTATAGTCAAGTTTTTCAACTTCATTTATTTTCTCTTCAATTATTTCAGATTTTTCTTCTAAAGGTATCTCTTCACTATCTTCCTCCTCTAGTTCCGATACAATTTCATGCTCTATTAGCTCCTCTTTTCTTTTAGAAAAATATCCTTTATACATATGTTTTTCGTTTTCTACCTTTTCATCAACAAATAATAACATTTCTCTTCTAATCCACAACTTAATGTATTCCAATATCTCACCATTAGAAGATCTATACTCTTCCAAAGCTTTTATTATTCCTATATTTCCCTCTTGAATTAAATCTAGGTAATCAACTCCAGCTATCAAATAGTCAAACGCTATATTTGCCACCTCTCTTAAGTTGCTTTCTATCAATCTATGTGTACTTTCTTCTTCGTCCAAAGTTTCTAAAACTGCTTTTAATTCTTCTTTTGAAAGTGGCTGGATGGAAGATATTTCTTCCAAATATTCTCCAACAATTCCCTCAATAACATAGCTATTTTCCTCTATTTTCTCCTCTTTTCTTATATCCACACTTTCAAATTTTAACTTTAAATTTGGATTCTCTTTTAAAAATTTTACAAACTCTTTATCATCAACACAATTTTCTAATATCTCTTTTTCAAATACTCTCGCTTTCATATCTTCCCCTTTTTTCTCTTTTAATAATAAAATGGGGGATACAACTCTCCCCCATATTTTTATACTTTAAAATCCTCCAGTTTCTTTCTTCTACTTGGATGTCTTAATTTTCTAAGTGCTTTAACTTCTATCTGTCTGATTCTTTCTCTTGTCACTTTAAATATCTTTCCAACTTCTTCCAAAGTTTTTGGGGCACCATCATTTAATCCATATCTAAAGATTAATACCTGCTCTTCTCTACTACTTAAAGTTTTTAGAACGTCATTTAGTTGTTCTCTAAGTAAGGTTCTATTTGTCAGTTCATATGGATTTTGCATCTTATTATCTTCTACGAAATCTCCCAATTCACTATCTTCTTCACTTCCAACTGGAGTTTCTAAAGATATAGGATCTTGGTTCATCTCTTGAATACTTTTTATTTTTTCAACTTCCATTCCTAACCTATCAGCTAGAACTTCTGGAGTAGCATCTTTTCCAGTCTCTTGAAGGTATATTCTAGCTTCTTTTTTAATCTTATTAATTGTTTCTATCATGTGAACTGGTATACGAATTGTTCTTCCTTGATCAGCTATCGCTCTTGTAATAGCTTGTCTTATCCACCAAGTTGCATAAGTCGAAAATTTATATCCTTTACTATACTCAAATTTTTCAACCGCTTTCATAAGTCCTATGTTTCCCTCTTGAATTAAGTCTAACAGTTTTAATCCTCTATTTGTATGTTTTTTAGCTATACTTACAACTAATCTAAGGTTTGCTTCAATAAGTTGTTGTTGAGAGTATTCATCTCCTTCCAAAGCTGCTTTTGCATATCCCAACTCCTCTTCATGAGTCAACAATGGAATTTGCCCAATCTCTCTTAAATACATCTTTATAGGCTCATCTACTTCCATCTCTCCAGTTATACTAAATAAATCATCATTTACTAAATCGTCTTCACTTACCTCTTCAATATCATCTGGATTAAAATCAAAATCATCTGAATATTCAGTGCTTTTTTCCTCTTCATCATCCTCTTCATCTAATTCAACAACAGGTCTTTTTACTAGTGGAGTTATAACTTTTTTTATATCTTTTTTATCTTCGTCTTTTCTCTTAATATTTTCCTGTTTTTTTATCTCCTCTTGGGAAATAATTTTTATTCCCTGTTCTGTCATTCCATTTATTAAAAACTCTATTCTTTCAGGTGGAAAATCTGAACTCAATTGGCTATTAATCTCTTCATAGCTTATTACTTTACTTTCCATTGCCTTTCTTAATAAAGCTAAAACCTTTTCATTTTTTATAAACTCCTTCATTAGTTGAAGCCTCCTCTATTGAATAAAATTATCTCTCAAAATTTTAAGCATTGATATCTTTAAACTCCTCATACAATGCACGAAGGTCATTGAACTCAATATGTTGTTTCAATTTATCCTCTATCTTCTTCAGTTTAATATGTTTTAATAAATTGCTTCTTTCTTTTAGTGCCTCTTTTAACTCTAGAATAAACCATGACGTAAAAATAATCTGAAATCCTTTTTCTATATCCAATTTATTTGAATAGTCATCTATTGAAAGTAGTGATATTTTTACTAGTTCTTTCTCTTCATCCGAACTCAAATTTCCTGTTAGTATTATATCTTTTGTTATATTTGAACTCTTTTCCTGATTTTCTTTTAAGAACTCTAGATATTGAAATATCTTTTTTCCTAAACTACTATTAATATCCTTATCTTTAAAATCTTCAAGGTATTCATTTTGAGAAAGAATTAAAGCTAACGTTAATTTCTCTAGATTACATAGTCCTTTTTCGTCTAAATTCTTACTTTCCTCTTTTTTTTCATAAGTATTTTTTATTCTTTTTTTATTATTTATTATTAAGATAGATTTTAATATATCTGATTCAATATTTAATGATTTACTTAGTTTATCAATATACAAACTTTTTTCTAAATCATTTTCTAAACATTGAAAGAATTCCTTAAATCTATTTATAAAATTTTGTTTTGACATATGGTCTTCTAAACTGTATTCAGAAGAATATCGCAAATATAGATAATCAAAAGCCTCTAAAGAGTCTTTTACCACTTTTAGAAATGCTTCCTTTCCATATTTTTTTAAGTAATCATCTGGATCTTTTGCGTCTTTATACAACAATACTCTAATGTTAAATCCTGCTGATTTTAAAATAAATATAGATCTCTCAGTGGCTTTTTGTCCTGCCTCATCCATATCAAAAGAAAGGATAACATTATTAGTATATTTTTTTAATAAAAGTGCTTGTTCTTCAGTTAAAGCAGTCCCTAGCGGAGCTAGAGCTACATCAAATCCATACGAATGAGCTGATAACACATCCATATACCCTTCCATTAAAATGGAATAATTTTTTTTCTTAATATTACTACCCTTTTGAATAAAACCATATAAATTTTTTCCTTTTGAGAAAATAGGAGTCTCTTGTGAATTTATATATTTTGGAATATCTTTACTATCCTCTAAAGATCTACCTCCAAAAGCTATAATCTTGCCTGAAACTGAATATATAGGAAAAATAATTCTATTTCTAAAAGCATCATATATTCCCTTTTCATTTTCCTTAGCTAACCCTAAATCGAATATCTTCTTTTTTTCAAATCCTTTATTTATAAGATAATCATAAAGTCCTGTCCAATCACTAGGAGCATATCCTATTCCATTCTCTTTTATTAATTTTGGATTTATTTTTCTTTTAGATAGATATTCTAAAGCATCACGAGCTGTATTTTTAAATATCTCCTCTTTATAGTAGGTATAAGCCTCTTCCATAATTTCATAATACTCTTTGTTTTCATTATTCTTGCTATTTCCTACTTTTTTTATTGGAATATTATATTTACTTGCCAACTCCTCCACTGCTTCAACAAAAGATATTTTTTTATACTCTGAATAGAATTTTATAGGATTTCCACCAGCACCACACACAAAACATTTACAAATATTTTTGTTTGGGCTTACTACAAATGATGGATTATTGTCTTGATGAAAAGGACATAAGCCTTTGAAATTAGCTCCTGTTTTTTTTAAATCAACAAACTCTCCTACAACCTCTTCAATATGTAATTGTTGTAACAATAAATCAATATCTTCTGATTTATATTTCATCAATATTCTCCCAATCTCTTAGATTTTTTAAGTAAAAAATATTTAAGAGCAAACCGCTCTATCCTAAATTATATTATATTTTTAGTAAATATGCAATTTTTTTTTAAATTAAAAAGAAGGATTTAAAAAATCCTTCTCATTTTCTACTTTTCTGTATTTTGTGTACTCAATTCAATCTCTTTTAGAGCTTCTTGAGCTTTTGTATTGATATAATCTACTTTTATTTGATTTTCAAATTCTTGGAAATTGGCTTTTTTCTCCTCAGTTTGAGAATCTTTTTTATATATTATAAAGTCTTTTTGGTCTTTGATGAACCCAATACCTCCAACTTTTGAATCATAAATAGCTTTTGCTAATTCCTCATTGTATCCTAATCCTGGAATATATCCCTCTTTTGTTATGCCATCTATTTTTTCAGAGAAAACTATATCTTTATCATTTTTTAAATCTTCAAAAGTTATTGTTTTATCAGTCAAATCTTTAACAATTTGTGAAATTTGATCAGTTTTTGAATCCAATGTCTCTTCTGATGGCTCTGGAATTATTAAAATATGACTTGCAGTCACTGTTCCCGCTTTCTCATCTTTTTCTTGAACAAAAATTATGTGGTATCCAAATTGTGTTTTAACAACTTCTGGATAAACCTCTCCTGGAACTCCTGCAAAAGCTGCATCTTCAAAAGGCTTTACCATATCTCCTTTTTTAAAAGTCCCTAAAGATCCACCTGCAGGTCCACTAGGACCATCTGAGAAGTTTTTAGCCATCTCTGCAAAATTACTTTTATTTACTTTCTTTAAAAGATCCTCTGCCTTTGTTTTTGCTTTTTGTTCATCACTTTCTGTTGGTTGAACCTTTAAAATAGCTATATTTGCATCAGCACTCTCTAAAGTGTCATAATTTAATTGATTCTCTTCAAAAAACTCTTTTAAGTCACTTTGAGTATATTTCACTTCTGATTTTAATTTTCCATACAGCTCTTTTACAGCATTAGCAACTTGTAAATCTAGAGGTAAAGCAGAATCAACTTTTATTCCTCTAGCTTCAGAAGCTTTTAATAATTTTATTTCTGATTCAATTGATGATTTTGCTAGTTCTTTCGCTTGTTCTAAATTACCTTTAGTCATGGCTAAACTATTTAAAACTCTTTTATCAAACTCAACATTACTTACTTTAACACCATCAAACTCGAACTCTTCTTTCTCTACGTAAGCATCAAAGTTCTTATCCAAATCTACTAATTTCATTTTTGCCCTAGCTTCAGACATATCCTTAGCGTATGTTTCTGCACCCTTTTGCAATTTTAGGGCCTGCTCTATTTGAGCTTTCACATCTTCCAATGGCTTCCCTTGAAACATTGTATACTTGTAATCAGCATAATATTCATCAATCTCTTTAGGCGTAACTTGAACTCCTTGAGCTATAGCTTCTGATGTTTTTTGTAATATTAAATTTTCTCTAATTTCATTTTCTAAAGTTTTTGTAGTGTATCCTTGGCTTAGAAGTGCACTTTTAAATTGCTCTTTATCTGGAAACGCCGCTTTTATTTGATCCATCTGAGCATTTACTTCAGCTCCTGAAACTTTTATCTTTAATTTATCTGCCATCTCCAATAAAAGATTTCTGTTGATTAATTCATTAAAAGCAATTGTATTCATCAGCTCTGGGTCTATATTACTTCCCAAATATCTTTTATAATTTTCAGACATTATAGCCATAGATCTATGTGCTTCTGCCATTGTTACTTTTTTTCCATTTAGTTTAAAAGCTAGTTGTGTATTTGCAGAACTATTTCTAAATGACATAGCATATCCCGCTATCAAACTTATAAAAAAGAATATTGTTATTACCCAGATAACTGGCTTCATATTTTTTCTAAATTTTCTAATTGCCATTTTTTATCCCTCCGAAGAATTTTGTAAATATTATTTTGTATCCAATCCATATTTTCTGATTTTCTCGTAAAGAGTTGTTCTTCCAATTCCTAAAAGTTTAGATGTTTCTTGCTTGTTCCATCTTGTCTTTTGCAACGCCATTGCAATTACTACTTTTTCAACCTCGTCTAAAGCATATATCTCTTGTTCTAATATATTTTTTAAAGGTCCTACTCCAATAACAGTTTTGTTTTCAACTGTATCAGATTTCATCTTTATTTCCAATGGTAAATCTTCTACATCAATGCTTCTATCATTACATAAAATTACCATTCTTTCTATCATATTTTTTAACTCTCTTATATTACCAGGGTATGAATACTCCATTAAATACTTCATAGCATCTCCTGAAATAACCGGTATCTCTCTTCTTAAATCTTTTACAATTTTATTCAGGAAATAATTTGCTAACATTGGAATATCGTCTTTTCTATCCCTCAAAGGGGCAACTTCAATTGGGAAAGCTGTTAATCTATGATATAAATCTTTTCTAAATTTTCCCTTTTCTGTTTCCTCTTTTAAGTCCTTGTTAGTAGATACAATAAATCTAACATCTACTCTTCTTGATTTATTTCCACCAACTCTTCTAAACTCTCCGTACTCTATAACTCTAAGAACTTTTGATTGTGCTTTTAAATCCATTGCTGATATTTCATCAAGGAATACTGTTCCACCGTCTGCTTCTTCTAAAATTCCTTTTTTACTAGTCGTCGCTCCTAAAAATGCTCCTCTTTCATAACCAAATAATTCTCTTTCTATTAAATCTTCTGGTAAAGAAGCACATGAAATTGTGATATAATTTTCTTTTCTTCTATCACTCTTTTTGAATATCTCTTTAGCAATTAGCTCTTTTCCTACTCCATTTTCTCCTGTTATTAAAACAGTTAAATCACTTTCTGCTACTTTATCAATTAAATTTTTTACCTCTTTGATTCTAGCTGATTGTCCAATTATTTCATTTTCGTCCTCTGTATCTGAAAGTTTTTCCTCCAGCTTTCTTTTTTCTTTTACAATCTCCAAGCTTCTTAAAGCTGGAATCATTATTCTATTCATTTCTTTAACATCCACTGGTTTTAATAGATAGTTATAGATATCCGCTTCCTTCATTTCTTGAATTAAAGTTTCATTCTCCTCATCAAGTAAACCTATTACTACAAAATCTTTTCCTATTCCATTCAGCTTTCTCTTAGCCTCTGAAAAATTAAACCATGTTAAATACTCATCTAATAGAACAACGTCAAAGTCACTCTCTCTCAACATATCTAAAGCATCTAATAAGTTATTAAACGTTATTATTTCATAAACTTCTGATAAAGCTTTTCTTACTTGTTTTAATGTTTCTTTTCTTTCTGAAACTACTAATATTGATTTTTTCATCTTTTTTCCTCCTAGCTTCTATTTTCGTTAACACTGTATTATAATTGATATCTTGTTATTTTTCAAGACTTTTTTAAATTTTCTGTTCTAGATTATTCCAAACAGTTTCACTCTAAACATTAATTCTATTTTTTTCTATCTTTTCCTTTTTATTTTGTTAGATTTTCTACACTACTGTATGCTTTTTGTGTAAGTTAATTTAACATAGACTTTAAAAATAGATTATAAAAAATTTCTATTTCTCTAGTTATGTCAATAGTTGCATACTTTTCGACCATTCTTTTATAACTATCCTCATCTACTACATCTATTCCCGTTTTAGTTATTAAGTACAACAATAATGTCGTCAATGAAGAGCTCAGCATTGTTCTAATTTTTTCTATTTCACTCCTATATTCCTCTTTTATATGATCTTTATTATTATTTAAAAATTCACTGAATATAACATCTCTTTTCATATATTCATCATATGTCAGATTTATTTCTCCATTTTCATAGATTTTTGCAAATAAAAACAAATTATATCTATCATCTTTTAAGGTTAATCTCCTTCTGACAATCATTTTTAATTTTTCTTCAAATGGAATTTCTAAATCTCCAACTTCCTTTAAAAACTCTCTTCTACTTATAACTGAGTTATCCATTATTTCTAATAATAACTCCTCTTTGCTTTTAAAATAATAATAGAAGCCCCCTTTTGCCATTCCTAGAACGTTAGCTATATCCTCTATTTTTGTATTTCTAATTCCATTAGCTGCAAATAAAATAGTTGCTGTTCTCTTTATACGATCTCTTTTTGTCACACTATCACGTCCTTATTTTTTAAAATTTAAAAATATTAAATATGTCGTTAGCTGTTGCAAATATTATCAATCCAAACAATGTTATCATACCTACTGTATGAACTCTCTCTTCAAGTTTTTTATCAACCTTTATTCCAACTAATTCTAAAATAACAAATATAATTCTTCCGCCATCTAATGCTGGGAAAGGTAATAGATTAAATATTCCCACATTTATTGACAGTATTGCTAATAACCAGATTAAAATTCCTGAACTTCCACTTTTACTTGCATCTCCTACAACTTTAACTATTCCAACCGGACCACTGATATCTTTTGCTTTTACTTTTCCTGTAATAAGCATTTTAACTCCACTTAAAGTATCTTCAAATACCCCTATAAATGTTTTAAAAGATTGTTTTATTCCCTCTCCAAAACTATATCTTTCGAATTTATATTCAGGAACTATCCCCATTATTGCTGGTTTTTCTTCACTTACTTTAGTTAATGGGACTACTACATCCAATATTTTCCCATCTCTTTCTATAACTACATCTAAAGATTCTCTATTTTTAGAATCTTTCGCTATCGTTTCTCCTATTTCAGACCAAGTAGTTATTTTTGTCCCATCAATCTCTTTTATAATATCATTTTTCTTTAAAATAGTTGAAGCTTTAGCAGTATTTATTATATTTCCTACTATTGGATTTGTATTTTGAATAGCTTTACCAGCGGCAAATGTTATTCCTAAAATCACTACTAAAGCCAACATAAAGTTCATAAATACTCCAGCAAATAAAACAACAAACCTTTCGAATGGTGGTTTACTATTAAAACCGTTCTCTACTTTACTTCCAACTTCCATACCATCAATATTAACAAATCCACCTATAGGTATTATTCTAATAGAATACAGAGTATTTCCAGTATAATAGGAGTATAACTCTGGCCCCATTCCTATCGCAAACTCAGAAACGGGCATCTTAAAAAATCGTGCTGCTAAAAAATGTCCCAACTCATGTATAAAAATTATTAACCCTAGTAACAATAGAGCTATTACTATATCCATCTTTCCTCCTGTTATAAAATTTCATTCACTAATTTAAAAATCTCTTCTGAAATTTCTTCTATTGTTTTTAATCTATTATTTTCAACACATTTAATCTCTTTCCAAAAATATTTTCTTGATATCTCACACGCATTTTTATGAGATTTTTTTAAATATTCAATATTTTTTTCATGTATATCCTTTTTATCTCCACCAGTTATTTTATTTTTCCTTTCAAACATTAGCTTTTGAGCAGTTTCTATCGGCATATTTAAAAAAATAACTAAATCTGGTCTTGGTATTCCCATTTTATTATACTCTAAATCTTCCAACCATGCTAAATAACTCTCTTTTTCTTCGGATTCATTTATTTTAGATGCTTGATGAACCATATTTGATGTTGTATATCTATCGGTTATAATTATTCCACCCTCATTATAAAAAACTCCCCAGTCCATTTTATAAGAAGCATAGCGATCTATTGCATACATTGTTGAAGCTGGATATGGATTTACTTTTTCTGCATCACTTCCAAAATCACCAGCTAAGTACATTTTTACTGGAGCACACGCCGGGCTCTCATAATTAGGAAAAGATATCTTCCTTATTTTATTTATCTTTTTTGATAATCTATCAAATAATATCGCTGTTTGTGTTTCCTTTCCACTCGAATCTGTTCCCTCTATAACTATAAGTTTTCCTTTTTTAATCTCTTGCATAATTACTATAAACCCACTTTCTTGTTTCCTTATCCACATCTTTTATCACTTCTAAAGAGTCCATCTCCCTCACCTTATGAAATTTCATAGCTCTTTCTATTATTTCATATATTTCTAAAAATTTTATTTTCCCTTCTAGAAATAACTCCACTGCAACTTCGTTTGCTGAATTAAACACACACGGCATTGTCTTTCCTGTCTTTCCCGCTTGAAAAGCTAATTCTACCCCTTTGAAAACCTTGTTATCAACCTGACTAAAAGTAAGCTCTGTCAAAGTTTTTAAACTTAATCTTTCCAACACCCTACTATTTTCTCTTTTTGGGTATGTAAAAGCATACTGAATCGGAAGTTTCATGTCTGGTGCTCCCATTTGAGCTATTATAGAATTATCTACAAATTCTACCATCGAATGTATAATACTTTGAGGGTGAACTAAAACCTCTATATTTTCATACCCTATCCCAAACAACATATGTGCCTCTATCACTTCCAATCCTTTATTAACTAAAGTCGAAGAATCGATTGTAATTTTTTTTCCCATCGACCAATTTGGATGTTTTAAAGCTTGTTCAATCGTTACCTCTTCTAACTCCTTTAAACTTTTACCTCTAAAAGGTCCTCCACTAGCTGTTATAATTAAATTTTTTATCTCTTCCTTTCTATTTCCCTGCATACTCTGAAATAAAGCCGAATGCTCACTATCTACAGGAATTATCTCCGCTTTTGGATACTTTTGTAAAAGTTTATTTATATACTCTCCTGCTGCTACCATTGTCTCCTTGTTTGCCAAAGCAATTCTTTTTTCTTTTTTTATCGCCTCCACTGTTGCCTCAATCCCAATAGCACCACTTATTGCCGTTAAAACTATATCAGCCTCCTCTAAAGCTCCCATCGCTTTTAATCCTTCATCTCCAAAACAGATTATTTTTTCAGGATATAACTCCCTTAAAATTTTTGCATTTTTTTCAGAACCTATGCAAAGATATGTTGGATTAAACTTCTCCACTTGTTCTTTAAATAACTCTAAATTAGAATATGCTGACATAGCTATAACTTTAAATTTCTCTTTTTTGGCTTCTATAACCTTTAATGCATTTGTTCCAATACTTCCTGTAGAACCCAATATAGTTATATTTTTCATACTTTTTCTCCTCAAACTCTTTTTATTTCTCTTCTAAAAAAATGGTAGCCTTTTTAAGCTACCTTTTCTCTAAATAAATTTTAATAGATAATATACAACTGGTACAACGAATAACATACTGTCAAAACGATCCAATATTCCTCCATGCTCTCCTAATAATTTCCCTGAATCTTTAACTTTAAATTCTCTTTTGAACATAGATTCACCTAGATCACCTATCTGGGCTACTATACTAATTAACAAACCAAACAGTAAAACAATCACCGTACTTATATCGGTTCCAAAAATACTAAAATATTTATTTATTAAATAGATTGCTCCCATTGTAAAAACTATTCCTCCAATGGAACCTTCTATCGATTTTTTTGGACTTATTGAGCTAAATCCTTGCTTAAATATTTTCCTTCCTATTCCCATTCCTACAAAATATGCAAATGAATCACATACCCATACTAAAATCTGGATTGTCAATAACCATTTCCCACCATTTGGTAAATAGTTCATTAATAATAGATGTGTAAACAATCCAGAAACATAGATAACTCCAAGCAGTGTGATACCAATATCTCTACTTGAATTTTCAACTTTATTTTGTAAAACTTTTTTTCCTATTAAAGCTATTATTAATAGAGCTATCGGCATAAGCACAAGCGTCGAATTATCTACATTTACAAAGTAGATTATATTTGGTATAGCCAGTCCAGCTATATACCCCAAATTTACATCCGGTTTTTTCCCACCAATCTCTGCCATCTTGTAAAACTCAAATAGTCCAACTAAAACAACAAAATTTACGAACAGTAACAGTAAAAAACTTCCTTTTAACAATACTGTTATCAAAAGTGGTATTCCTATTAAAGCTACTAATATCCTATTCACCATCTACTTTACTCCTCCAAAACGCCTCTCTCTTTTTTGATAACTTTCTATGGCCTTTATCAACTCATCTCTATCAAAGTCTGGCCAATAAGTTTCTGTTACATATATTTCAGAGTAGGCTATTTGCCACAATAAAAAATTAGAAATTCTCATTTCTCCACTTGTTCTTATTAGTAACTCTGGATCAGGTAACTGGTTGTATAAATATTTTTCTACAATTTCTTCTGTTATCTCCTTTTCATCATGCTTTATAATTTCTTTTATAGCATCAACTAGTTCAGCTCGTCCACCATAGTTAAAAGCTATATTCAACGTTATTCCCGTATTTCCTTTTGTTGCCTCTTCTAACCTATTAATTTCTGCAAGTAAATCCTGACTAACTCCCTCTCTTCTTCCAGAAACTAAAAATTTCACATTATTTTTCATCAATAATTTTTTTTCATTTTTTAAATAAGTTTTGAAAAGAAACATTAAAGCATCTACTTCTTCCTTTGCTCTTTTCCAGTTTTCAGTCGAAAAAGCGTAAACTGTCAAATATTTTACACCTAACTCTCCACAATAAGTTAATATTTTCCTTAAAGTATCTGCTCCTGCTTTATGTCCGTATGTTCTGGGCATCCCTCTTTTTTTTGCCCATCGTCCATTCCCATCCATAATTATTGCTATATGACTTGGTACTCTTAAACTCATTATTTTTCTCCTCTCAATAAATCACTAAATTCTACCATATTTAGAACATTTTTTCCATAAAAAAATGCTTCCTAAATGAACAAAAGAGGTAGTTTTTACGCTACCTCCTTCTATCTTTTATATAATTTATTAGTTTTTATGAACTCTGCTATCTCTTTTGGTACCATGCTTTCTATGGATTCCTCTTTTAAAATAGCCTCTCTCACGCCAGTTGAAGAAAAATTCAAAAATGGATTTTTTACCTGTAAAATATTCGCATCTTTTAATAATGTGCTATATCCTTCTCGCTGAAGAATAACAACCTTCGCTAATTTTAGAATCTCTTTATAATTTTTCCATCTATGAAAGTATGCTCCTGAGTCTTCACCAATAATCTCATAATACTCATTATTTGGATACATCTCAATAATTTTTAACAGTGTATCATAAGTGAATGCAATATCCTTTGATTTCACTTCTATATCTGAAACTTCTATTTTTTTTTCATTTCTAAATGCTATCTCACACATCTTTAGTCTCATATTCGCATCTGCCAATATATTTTTTCTATGGGAGGGAATTCCTACAGGTATAATAAGAAGCTTATCCAGATTCAAGTGATCCACAATAAACTTCGCCATATATATATGTCCATTGTGAATAGGGTTAAAACTCCCTCCATATATACCTATCTTCATTTTTAATCAATCTCCGCAACTGCTTCAATTAAAAATTTTGTATTATTTAGTAGTTCTCCACCAACTTCCCATTGAAGCGCCTTATCTTGATTTTTAATTCCATTTAGTAACATCATTCTATACTTTTTCTCATTCTTATAGCTATAGCTTTCTAAAACTTTTTTATATGCTAACAGTGCTAAATTTTCAAAATCTTTAGGAATCTCTATACTCCTATCTTCAATCTCTTCAGAGCTCTCTAGACAGCTTAAATCATACCTCTGTTTCGTAAAGTAACTGATAACGAGATAACCAATCTCATCTATCCAACCCACAGCGTTCAGAATTTCTCTCATTGCCAAAGCCATCAATGGTTTATAAAAATATATATTATCCATAAGTGATAGATTAAATAACGTTTTTATAAACTCCTCTTTATCTTTTAACGCTAACTCTTTTCCATACTTTTTGGAAAATTCTAGCTCTCCTTTTATCACTAATTTTATAAAATTTTCTTTTAATTTATCAATAGGTATATTCGATAGTCTATCTATTTTTTTTTCCTTAAACCTCTCAGTTCTATTACTTTCCCTCTCTAAAACTCTCATAAACATCTCATCACTCTTACAAAAGACCATCAAAGGTATTGAAAAATTCATTTTTTTTCTCTTAATTACTCCGTCACAATCAACAGTCAAGTAGGCTCTTTTATCAAGAGTATCCGCGTTCTCAATTACTTTTGCTACTCTTTTTTCTATTCTACTTTTCATTTATTTCACCAAATCCTTTTAAGCTATTATCTTCTAACATTGTAAACTCTATTTTTAAAACAAATAAATTATCTATTTCTAACTTCTTAGGCAATTTTACCAAGTCTTTTTCTGTTGTTATTATAAAATCTGCATTCATTGCTTTCGCTCTTTTTTTTATAACATCAAAGTCTTTCTCTTTAAAATCATGATGATCCATAAAATCCACTCTTTCTATATATTCTGGATTTAGAGAAATTACGGTTTTTTCAAAATTAAGTGGGTTTGCAAGTCCTGAAAATAGAAGAACTCTTTTTCCTGTCACCCAAAATAACGGTTTTGCATTTCCTTTTATATCGCATAACGAAGTTACTCCATGCTTAGCAACTGAAACTGATTTTTTAAATTTTACTTTTAAAAATCTTTTTAATGTTTCTAAATCACTTTCAGATATTAAGTCTGATTTTGTTATTATAAATTCACTCGCTCTTTCTCCACCCTTTTGGAAATCTTCTCTCAAAGTACCTTTGGGTAACAACGCTCCCCATCCAAAAGGATTTGTTGCATCTATCAACACTATATCTCTGTCTCTTTTTAGTTTCCTATGTTGAAAACCATCATCCAATATTATAGTGTCTACTCCAAATTTCTCCACCGCTAATTTACAAGCTTCATATCTATTTCTTCCCACAATGACAGGAACCTTTAAATTCAAGGCATGAATATATGGCTCATCACCACTTTCCCTAGATGTCACCAATATTTTTTTACCATCACTCACTATCATTGGGTCAATCTTTCTTTTTCCTCTATATCCTCTTGACACTATGGCGACTTTTCTCCCCATCTTCAAAAGTTTTTTTGTAAAAAACTGAACTGCTGGAGTTTTTCCCGTCCCTCCAACAGTTATATTCCCTATACATAAAATATCAACATCTGGTATCTCATTTATTTTAAGATACCTTTTATCGTAAAGCCAATTTCGTGTTGAGGTTATTAAAAAATATATATACGATAAAAGTCTCATTTTTTCCTCTCTTTATTAAATTTTTACTTGAACTAATTTGGAAATTCCTATTTTTTTATTCATTGTTACACCATATAAAGAATCCGACGCTTTCATAGTTTCTTTATTATGAGTTATTAAAATAAATTGAGATCTATCAGTAAACTCTTTCAATTTTCCAATCAATTTTCTAGTATTTTTTTCATCCAGAGCAGCCTCAATCTCATCTAGAAATGTAAAGGGACTTGGTTTATACATAAATATCGCCATTATAAAAGCTATCGCAACCATTGATTTTTCTCCACCAGAAAGAAGTGAGAGAGCTTGTCTCTTTTTATTCTTGTACTTAACCGATATCTCAACGCCACAATTTTGGAAATCCTCTCCATTATGAAGCGATAATTTTCCTTCAGAGTTATCCAATGTTTCAATGCACATCTCATTAAAATTTTTATTTATCTCTTCATACGCCTCGTAAAATTTTTCTTCAATTGTCTGGTCAATCTCTTTTATTAAAAGAGAAAGGCTTTTCTCTCCTTTTACTAAATCTTCCCTTTGTAAATCAATAAACTTATATTTATTATCTAACTCTTTAAACTCTTCAATTGAAAGTAAATTCACAGATTCAAACTCTCTTAATTTTAATTCTAATTCTCTCACCCTTGTTCTAGAAGTCTTTATCTCCTCTTCACTGACTATGTATTCTTCGACCTCCAATAACTCTTCTAATTGAACTAAAATCTCTTCAACTTCTCTAGAAATTCTTTCTTTTCTTTCCAATTCTCTATTTAAAATCTCTTTTTCTTTAAATAAAGTTGTCTCAATCTCTCTTGAACCTCTTATCATATCTTTCGACTTTTCTTCTAAAATATGATCCTCTTTTTTCATCTCCTTTAGTTCTTGATTCTCATTTTCAAATTTTATATTTTTATCTTTTATATCTTCTGCTATAGTATGAGCTTTTTCTTCCAATTTTTCAAGCTCTTTTTTTATTTCATCTAAAACATTTAATATTTTATTCTGTTTTTCCTGTTGCTCCCTTTGTTCACTTCTTTCTCTCTCTTCCTCTTTTTCGATTTGAATAAATCTATCTTTGCTATTTAAATAAAGTATTCTTATATCTGAAAACTCATCTCTTAAAGTATTTATCTCTGTGCTTAAAATTTGAATTGTTGAATTTTCATTATCTAGCTCATTTTTTAAATCCGACACTATTTTTTCAGTTATCTCTTTTTCGCTCTGAGAATTTTCTACTCTTCTGGCATATTCTTTACTATAATTTTCCTCTTCTTGAATCTCTATATCCACTACTCTTTTTTCTTTCTCTAATTTCTCGCTTTTAGACTTTAAGTCCAAATAAAGTTCCTCTGCTATTTTAGTTTGTTTTCTTAAACTATCCTCTAAAGCATCTATTCCACCGATTTCTTCTTCATACTTCTCAAGCTTTTTACTCATAATTTGGATTTTTTCATTCCATTCTTTTAGCTTAATCGATATATTATTCACAGTTTCTTCCAAAATTTTGATTTCTTTTTTTCTTTCAAAAATTTGAGACACAATAGAGTTTGAAGTTTCTCCACCCGTTATTCTTCCTCTAGAACTTAAAAGTTCTCCAGAAAGAGTCACAATATTTCCACTATAACTATTTTTTTTCAATATTTTTAAAGCTACGTCAATCTCTGTTACAACTAGAATATTCCCTAGTAACATATCCAAAACTTTACTATATTTTTTATTCACAGATACTAAGTCAGATGCTCTTCCCACAACTCCATCTTTTTTAGGTATATCTTTTATTGAACCCGCTTTAATTGTATCCAAAGATAAAAATGAAGCTTTTCCAGCTTTTTTTTCTTTTAGAATCTCTATTCCTTTTTTAGCCACTTCACTTGTTGTTACAACTATATCTTGTAGATTTCCAGGTATTGCTGCTTCTATTGCTTTTTGATAGTTTTCAGGAACATTTATTAACGAAATTACAGCCCCTTCTACTCCCGCTATCTTTGCATTTAAAACTTCCTTTACTCCCTTATAGAATCCTTCATTACTCTCTTGAACTCTATATAATGCCTGTAATTTAGCGGAAGCTCTTTTCTCTTCAAACTCAGCATTTCTTAGTAGTTCTGCAGCTTTATTCATATCCTTGCTTAAATTACTAATCTCTTGCTCTAACTTTATCTGTCTTTCTTCCGTTTCTTTTAGAGCTTTTTGCTTTAGCTCTTTGTTTTTCAACGCTTCTTCCAGTGCTTTTGAATTCTCCTCTATTTTCTTATCAAATCCATTTTTTTCCTCTTTCAAAGATGCAATCTTAAATTCGCTTCCTTTCATTCTTCTTGTGGAGCTTTCTATCTCATTTAAAAGTTTTAGTTTTTCAACTTCTAAATCCATTATTTTTTTCTTTTTTAATTCACTGCTAATCTCTTTGTCTCTTTTTTTTGACTCTTTATCCTTAATGGCTTTTTCAAACTCTCCATTTTTTATTTCAATATCTAAAACTTTTTCTTCAACTCTCTCTTTTTCCTCTTTCAGTTTCACTAATATTTGATCTTTAGATTCCACTGTTTTTTTTACTAAAACTATCTCTTCCTCTTTCTGCTTCAACTCCCTCTTATAGGAAGTTATTCTTTCTCTAACTCTTATCTCTTCTTTTTCCAAAGTTTCTATTTCTGACTTTAAAGATGTATTACTTTCCGAGAAGTTTTCTATTTTAGAATACAACTCTTTTCTTCTATTTTCTATTGAGTTAAGTTCTAAATCTAATTTTTTTAACTCCTCTTCTAATGTTGAAGTTATTGTCAATAGTCTTTCCTGCTCTTTTTCACCTGATTTCAAAACACCATTTTTAGAGTTTAAGTCAAATGTTAATACCCCTTTTTGTAAAATATTTTTTTCATCTTTTAGGTTCAGATACTCTATGGCTTTCTTGGATTGCTTTTCAACCCTTGCTCTATTTTCACCAATTTCGCTTAAAACTAGCTCTATTTTTTCAAGTTCATTTTGAACTTTCTCTAATCTTTTTTCAGATTCCATTTTTTTTTGCTGAAACTTTTTTACTCCCGCAGCTTCTTCTATTATACTTTTTATCTCTTTATTCGAAGAAGATATTATTCTTTCTACCTTTCCCTGACCTATCACAGAGTAGGCACTTTTTCCAACTCCAGTATCTAAAAACAACTCTCCAATATCTTTTAATCTAACTTTTTTATCATTTATTAAATAATCATTGTCGCCATTTTGTGACATTTTTCTTGTTATCTTTATATTTTCAGCTTCAATTGGAAAAAAATTATCTTTGTTATCTATAAAAAGTGAAACTTCTGCATAGTTTGCAGCTTTTTTCCCTTCACCTCCAGAAAATATAATATCTTTACTTTCTTTAGCTCTTATATTTTTATAGGATTGTTCTCCTAAAACCCATAATATTCCATCCAATATGTTTGATTTTCCACTTCCATTTGGTCCAACAATAGAGGTTATTCCTCCATCAAAATCTATTTTTATTCTTTCACCGAAGGACTTAAATCCATAAATTTCTACGCCTTTTAAGTACATCTCATCTCCTTAATAACTTTTGTCTTAAAAAAAGCTAACCCAATTTAGGTTAGCCTATATTTAATATTTTATCAATTCCATTTTTCAGAGCTTCTAAAGCTTTTGCTCTATGGCTAATTTGATTTTTTATTTCAGGCATTTCAGCAAATGTTTTTTTATACTCTGGTAAATAGAAATGCGGGTCATATCCAAAGCCATCCTTACCTCTAGCTTCATCTATGATTAAACCCTCTATCTCCCCTTTAAAAGAGTAATACTCTCCATTTGGTTTTCCTAAAGTTATCACAGTCACAAATTTTGCTTTTCTATTCTCTACTCCTTGTAAATTATCTATTAATTTTCTGTTATTTGCCATGTCATTTCCATCTTCCCCAGCATATCTAGCGGAGTAAACACCCGGTTCGCCATTCAAAGCGTCAACACAAAGACCAGAATCATCTGAAATTGTAATCATATTTGTAAATTTTGCTATTTCTAACGCTTTCTTTTTTGAATTTTCTTCAAAAGTATCTCTATCTTCTACAACCTCAGGAATTTTTATTCCATCTTTTATAGAAAGCACTTCAAAATCTAATCCAGATAAAATTTTTAACATCTCGTCTATTTTTTTCTTATTCCCTGTGGCTAAAAATATCTTCATTACTTCGAAAATTCCTCCTCTATCTCTTTTCTTTGGATATCTATTAACTCATAAATACCTTTTTCTGCTAAATCCAACAATTCATTTAACTCTTTTCTTGAGAAAGTCGCCTCTTCTCCAGTACCTTGAATCTCTATAAATTCACCTTTATCGTTCATAATTACATTCATATCTACTTCAGCTTCTGAATCTTCAGTATACATCAAGTCTAATACAGGAACCCCTTTTACTGTTCCCACGGATATTGCAGCAATATTAGCAATAATAGGATTTTCTGCTAACATACCTTTCTCCACAAGTCTTCTCATAGCCATCTCTAGTGCTATATATCCACCTGTGATTGACGTTGTTCTTGTCCCTCCATCCGCTTGAATCACGTCACAATCGATAGTTATTGTTCTTTCTCCCAACTTTTCAAGATCGATACAAGCTCTCAAAGCTCTTCCTATAAGTCTTTGAATCTCCATTGTTCTTCCACCAAGTTTTCCTTTGGCAGCTTCTCTTTGATTTCTCTCTCCTGTTGCTCTTGGTAACATTGAGTATTCAGCTGTTATCCATCCTTTCCCTTGGTTTTTCAAAAAAGGTGGTACTTTCTCTACAACCGTTGCAGTACAAATAACCTTGGTATTCCCAATCTCTATCAAAACACACCCTTCAGCATACATAGTGTAGTTTCTAGTAACTTTTACTTCTCTTTTTTCATCTGTTTTTCTTCCATCTAATCTTATCATTTTTCTTCCTCTCTCTATATATACTGCTCTAACTCTTCAAGCTTTTGGTTATCTATTAAATCCATTGTTTCTATAGTTTCTATTTTCCCAAATTGAATCTCATAAAGTTTTCTGTATATTCCATTATTTTCTAGTAACTTTTGATGTGTTCCAACCTCTTTTATTTCTCCATTTTCCATCACAACTATTTTATCTGCATTTATTATCGTAGATAATCTATGTGCTATCACAAATGTAGTTCTTCCCTTCATCAGTGTTTCTAAAGCATCTTGAACCAGTCTCTCTGATTCTGTATCCAAAGCGGAAGTCGCTTCATCAAGTATCATAATACTCGGGTTTTGAATTAAGGCTCTAGCTATTGCAAGTCTTTGCTTTTGTCCGCCCGATAAAAGAACTCCTCTTTCTCCAACCTCAGTCTCAAATTGATTAGGTAACTCCATTATAAAATTATATGCATTCGCCATTTTTGCAGCATTTATTATCTCTTCTCTAGATACATTATCTTTTCCAAAACCTATATTTTCAGCGATAGTTCCACTAAATAGAAAAGTTTCTTGTGGTACTATCCCTATATGGTTTCTGTATTTTTGTAATGACATCTCTCGTATATCCACACCGTTTATCTTTATACTTCCAGATGTTATATCATAATATCTTGGTAATAAATTTACCAAAGTAGTTTTTCCACTTCCACTTTTTCCAACCAAAGCTACTACCTCTCCCGCTTTAACATTCAAATTAAAGTTGTTAAGTACTTTTTCATCTCCATCATCATATTTAAAATCTACATTAGCAAAATCTATTGTTTTTATGATTTCAGGAACCTCTTTAACGTTATCACCTATATGATCCGGTTCTAACTCTTCATCCAAAATTTCAATAACTCTATCCGCCGATGGTAAAGCTTCTTGTAGTTCACTATTTCTTTTAATCAGAGTCTTTAATGGTTGTTGCATAAGTCCTAATGCGGTTATAAAAGAGATCAAATCTCCTGGTGTCATACTTTGAACAACAATTATCTGATACCCACCGTAACCTGCCACTAACAATATCATTAATGTTGCTAAAACTTCGTTTATAGGTGATATTTTAGCTTTTATCTTCGTTGTTTTATATATTTTATCAAACTCTTCTTGAGTTACACCCATATATTTTTCTATGATTTTATCACTTCTATTAAAACCCTTTATAACTGACACTCCTGACAGCGATTCTTGAACAAATGCAGTCACATCTCCGACAGTATCCTGCCTAACTCTTCCTGATTTTCTAATTTTCTTCGTATATTTTTTTACCATAGAAAGTATCGCAGGTAAAACCGTCAATGATATTAATGCCAATATAAAATCAACTTGAAACATTCTAAATAAAAGAGCTATAACAGTGATAAACTCTTTCAACATATCAAACAACATGAATCCTATTCGTCCAAGCGTTGTTGAGTCCCCTGAAAGTCTCGCCATTAAGTCTCCTAATTTATTCTGTTTAAAATATGCTATAGGTAACCTTTGCAAATGCGAAAATACATCTATTTTGATATCTCTTCTTATTTTTTCGGTTATATAACCAGATGAAATGTCAGCAAAATAATTTGTTATAACTTTTAAAATAGTTGATGCAAAAATAGCACCGATAACAATCATCATCATTCTTGCATTTTTCTTTACCAAAACATCATCTATTAAATATTTGCTTAACCATGCTGGGACTGCACTCATCAACGACGTTATAGTAGATAATACAATTACTCCCAACATAGCAGTTTTATATTTTAAACTATATTTTAAGAAAGTTTTTAAAGATTTATTTTTAAAAAACCCCATTATTTTCCTATCTAATTTATTAATTTTTTTCATTTTATTTTCCTTTCAATAAAAATTCAGCATATCTTCTTGTAATATCTACTCCAGAAAGCTCCTCTCTTATTCGTTGAATTTTTTCTTGAACAGAGTCTAAATTCTCTAAAACAGTTTTCATATTTTTCTCTATTTCAATAAAGTTACATCTTTTTTGTAATAGTTCCGGAAAAACTTCTTCATTCAATGTTAAATTTGGCAAAGATACAAAGCCTACTTTTAAAATATATTTAGCAATAAAATAATTTATAAAATTGGTCTTATAGACAACTATTGTTGGAATGCCAAGTAAAGCTAATTCCAAAGTCACTGTTCCAGAAGCAGCTATAGCTATCTTACTCTCTTTTACACTCGTATCTAGTGATACATCATAGCAAATCTCTAGATTAGTCAGTTCCGTTAAATTTTCATCAATCCACTTTAAGTGCTCTTTTGAAGAAAGTTTTAAAATATATTTTTCATTTGAATTTTTTCTTATAAGCCTTAAAAATTCCGGCATTAAAGACTTTATTTCCTGTTTCCTACTCCCCGGAAGCAATAGAATTTTATCTCCTCTTCTCTCTATTTCCCGATACCTTTCTACAAAAGGATTTCCATGGTATACAGCATTGATATTATGTTTTTTATAGAAATCAACTTCCCAAGGAAAAATAACCATAATATGATCAGCCAACTTTAATTTATCTATTCTTTTTTCTCCCCAAATCCAAAGTTTTGGAGGAATATAATAAAAAACTTCAATATCCTCAATCTCATTTTTTAATAACTCTAAAAACTTCAAATTAAATCCACCGTAATCGACCATGATAACCTTTTTTATATTCTCTTTTCTTATAAAGTCGAGATACTCTTCAGCTTTACTTTTTAAATAGGTATATTTTTTTACTGCTTCAGTGAATCCCATAATAGCTAATTCGTCGATATCCTGTATTATAGTAGCCCCTGCATCCTTTGAGTACTTACCTGCCACCCCATAAAACTCCACATTGTTATTTAATTTTTTAGCTTCTTTTATCAAATAGGATAGGTGTAAATCTCCCGACACCTCTCCTGTAGAAACAAATATTTTCATATTTTCACTCCAATAATAAAGATATTATTTTCCTCGGCTAACTTCATACATTCTTTCATATCTAAAAACAACATCTTATTTGCTTCAGCCACAATTCCTTTAGCTTTTATTTGTACAGCTTTTTTTACTGTTTCTATTCCTATTGCCGGTATATCAACTCTCATATCTTGTTGAGGTCTTGCCATTTTTATAACTATGCAACCTTCACCTGCATACTCTCCCGCTCTCTCTATTGTCTTATCAGTTCCTTCAATTCCTTCTAGGGCTATAACTGAAGATTCTTTACAAACAACTGTCTGCCCTGCATCTACTTCACTCAATGCTTTGGCGGCTTCAACTCCTATCTCTATTGTTTTTTTATCTTCTTCAGAAGGAGTATCTTTTGTATAACACTTCTCACTAAACATCATATTTCCTAATAGATAATTTTGGGGTAATACTTTTATTTTGTTCAATCTCAAAAATGATATTACACCGAATAATAGTGTTTCATCTTTTCTATCTGGCAATTTTTCCATCAATTTTTCACCAAAATAATCCAATTTCATCTGTTGAAACAAAATTGACTTTTCTACTTTTCCCAGCATCACAACTTCGTTTATGTCATTTAATAAGAGATATTTTATTATTTCTCCTATCTCTCCTATATTGAAATCTTTATAATTTTTATGTTTTTTTATTTCTCCATCAATTGTGTCAAAAAGTCCTATTAAGTATACCTCTATTCCTTGAGCTTCCGCTTCTTTAAGGAAATATAGAGGTAACTTGCCGTTACCTACTATTATTCCAACTTTTTTCATTATCTTGTAATCCCCCTGTTACTAGTTTTTATAAACTCTACAAGATACCTTATATTTTTATCTTCAGGAAATTCATTTTCAAGCTCTATCAGAGCATCTTTTAATGGATTTCCACTTCTAAATATAATTCTATACGCTCTTTTTAAATTTGAACGATCCTCTTCTGTGAAGCCCTTCCTTCTAAGCCCTACTGTATTTAATCCTCTTATCACAGCTTTATTTCCTTCAGCCATAACAAATGGACAAATATCCTGATTTATTGCACTCCCACCGCCAATCATAGAGTAAGACCCTATTCTACAGAACTGATGAACAGGTGTCAATCCACCTATTATAGCAAAACTATCCACTATTACATGTCCAGCTAAAGTGACACCATTTGCTAATATACAGCTATCTCCCACTATTACGTCATGAGCAACGTGCACATATGCCATCAATAAATTATTACTTCCTATTCTTGTTTCCCATCTATCGTCTGTTCCTCTATGAATCGTTACAAATTCCCTAATGCTATTGTTATCTCCGATTATAGTTTTTGTTGGCTCACCCTTATATTTTAAATCTTGTGAAGCTTTTCCAATAGAAACAAAAGAATATATAGTATTATTTTCTCCTATTTCAGTTATTCCCTCAACTACAACATGGGATTGTAATACTGTATTTTTCCCTATTCTTACGTCTTTTCCTACTATACAGAAAGGACCTATCTTTACACCCGATTCCAGTATCGCTCCATCCTCAACTATAGCAGTGCTATGAATTTCAGTCACTATTTTTTCACCCTACTCTCTATTTTTCCATAATAGTAAATGTAAATGATGCTTCAGTCACCACTTTATCATCTACTTTCGCTACTCCTGTAGCTTTCACTATGTTTCTTCTCAACTTATCAACTTGTACTTCATATATTAACTGATCTCCGGGTCTAACTGGAGCTTTGAACTTTACATTTTCAATTGCTGCAAAATAAGGCACTTTTCCTTCAGTATCATCTAAAACTAAAACTCCTAAACATTGTGCCATTCCTTCTACTATTAGAACTCCTGGCATAATTGGATGTCCTGGAAAATGTCCATTAAAAAACTCCTCATTTACTGTTACGTTTTTTAATCCTCTTATCTTTTGCGCCTCTTTATCCATTTCTAAAACTCTATCAACTAATAAAAATGGATATCTGTGTGGTATTCTTTTCATTATCTCCATAACATCTAACATATTTTTTCCTCCTGCTTTTTAAGTAATTTTGCAAATTCTATATCTAAAGCATGTCCTGCTTTGATAGCTATTATATGCCCCTTTATTGGTCTGTTCAATACTTTCAAATCACCTATCAAATCTAAAATTTTATGTCTTACAAATTCATCCTCAAACCTTAAACCATTTGGATTTAAAACGCCATCTTTTTTCACAACTATGGCATTGTCTAAAGTTCCACCTAAAGCTAAATTATTCTTTTTTAAGTACTCTATTTCATAGTCAAATCCAAAAGTTCTCGCATTTGCTATTTCATTTTTATAACTCTCCCTATTCAAAACAATTTCTAACATTTGACTTTTTAAAAATGTATGATTAAACTTGATGGTATAAGTTATTTTATACCCATCAAATGGCAATGCTATTATATGTTTATCTCCCACTGTTAAATTTATCGGTAGCTTTATTTCAAGTTCTTCCACATCCTCTTCTAGTTCCTGAATTCCAGCATCTTCAATAATTTCTAGAAAAAATTTTGCACTTCCATCACCAATAGGAAGCTCATTCCCATCTATCTCCACAACTAAATCTGTTATTTCAGCTATATAAAGAGCTGATAAAAAGTGTTCAATAGTATAAATTTCTGCTCCAAATTCATTTTTTAAGTTAGTTCCTCTGGTAAGATCAAATGTATTTTCTATACTCATAGAAATTATGTTTCTTCCCTCTTCCAAGTCCACTCTTTTAAAGACTATTCCACCATTTTTAGCTGGAATTAGTTTCATCTTTATCTGCTCACCTTTGTGAAGACCGATTCCATTATATTGAACTTCTTTACTAAGAGTTTTTCTCTTCATAAAATTCTCTCCTTCTAATCTTATGCCTTAGTTAAAAACTTTGTTGCTAAAGCTAAGGCTATATCTTTTTTTCCATCTACAAACTGCACACCTAATTTCTTTTCTGATATCTCAATTACTTTTCCTAATCCAAACTTCGTATGTACCACTTTTTCTCCTATAGAAAAAGGTGAATTAGAAATATCTTTCATCTTTTTTAAATCCTCAGCAGTTATAATATTCTTGTAACCCACTATCTTTTTATCATTTGTGAGAACCTTTGATTTCGGTAGCACTTCTTGAGTTTTTTTCTCAACCCTATCTAAAACCTCCACTGGGAGCTCCTCAATAAATCTGGATTTTATTTTTGTCAAAAACTCTCCGTAAACAAACCTACTTTTTGCATATGTCAAATATAGTTTCTCCTCTGCTCTAGTTATTGCAACGTAGCAAAGTCTTCTCTCCTCTTCCAACTCTTCTGGATTGAAAAGAACCTTCTTTGAACCTGGAAAAATATCATCCTCTACCCCAGTTAAAAATACAACGGGAAATTCTAAGCCTTTTGAATTGTGAATTGTCATCAGTTTTATATAATCAGACTCCCCTTCCAAATCATCTGTTGCACTGATAAGAGATACATTTTCTAAGTACTCTCTCAACGTTAAAAAATCTACTGTCTTTTCTAGTTCCACTATAGAGTTTTTTAATTCCTCTACATTCTCTATTCTTCCCTCAGCTTCTACACCATATGTTGAATTAAGATAAGAGAAATATCCAACTCTCTTTATCAACTCGTCAAACACTTGGCTGACATTCACTTCATTACTCAGCTCCATTAAATCACTTAATATTGTATAAAGTTCATCCAAAGCTATTTTTACACCTGATGTTAGCCCTGGAATTTCCATTCCCTTTCCAATGGCTTCAAACATAGATATATTTGTTTCATTGGCAAACTCTTTTATTTTCTCAATACTCTTATCCCCTATTTTCCTTTTAGGGACATTTATAATTCTATTCAAATTAATTGTATCCTGCGGATTATTGATTACTGTTAAATACGCTATTATATCCTTTATTTCAGCTCTTTGATAAAATTGCATTCCACCAAAAACTTTATATGGAATATTATATTTTAGTAATCCCTCTTCAAAAAGTCTAGATTGAGCATTTGTTCTGTAAAGAATTGTAAACTCTCTATAGCTTTTACCCATATTTTTTCTTTTTATAATCTCTTCAATTATGTAATTTACCTCTTCTCTTCCATCTAAACACTCTTTTACGGTGATTAATTCTCCCTGTGGCTTTTTAGTCCACAAATTTTTATCCTTTGCTGTTTTATTATTTTTTATTACTTCATTTGCTGCCGTCAAAATTGCAGATGTTGAACGATAGTTCTCTTCTAATTTAACAACCAAAGCATCTTTATAATCTTTTTCAAAATCTAATATATTTTTTATATTAGCTCCTCTAAATCCATATATACTTTGATTTTCATCACCAACTACACATATATTTCTATATTTTGATG